>JBKHIN010000083.1:0-9563 GCA_046538635.1 Alphaproteobacteria bacterium | reverse complement strand
GCTTTTGACGTTAACAAAATTGGAAATGCCAAATAGAGTGGCTGAGAAAACAATCTGTGTATAAAGAGATGTGTCACGTAGAACAATTCGTGCGGTCTGTTCAGATTTAAGAGTTTGGTATTTAGTAGCATCCATTTTTAAAGACTCACCATGAAATCCGAGTCAGTTTTACGATTGGGGTTCTATTACGTAAGGAGCGGGTTTTCTTTTTGGCTCTTACTGGCAGCACGAACAGGAGCTAGGCCCGCCACCTCACTCCCGGAACATGCGCGGATCCACGACCATTTCGACTTCGCTCAGCTTCGGAAAGTTCGCCTTGATGCTGTCATAGGGCTGGCACTGGCGCAGGGCGCGCGAGGTCTGGGCGACCATCACCAGATAGGGCACTTCCGTGCGGTAGCGAATGGCCTCCCCGGCTTCGGGCCGGGGCGTCACCTCGCGCACCGTGCCGTCGGGGTTGAACTGCACAAGCAGGCGCACCGTGGCGAGGCGGGGCATGCCGAAGGGCTGTTTCCAGCAGGTGCCGACCTTGCGGTTGAACCGTTCGAGGACGCCGTCGGAAGGACTGCCGTCTCCGGAGGGGTTTTCCGCGCTTGCCGCCGGGCCGCTTCCGGCGCCCTCCGCCGTCTCCGAATCGTTGGCCCAGGCCTCGAATTCGGCCAGCACGTCCCCGGCGCCGTCTTCGGAGGCGCGCCGGTCCCCGGCGTCCTCCCGCTTATCACCGTTCGAAGAACACCCGGCGGCAAGAATTGCCGCCATTGCCACAACAGCCCAGCCGCGAAATCTACGCCCGCGCACCGGGCCCGGATTGAACCCGACCCACATTCTGTTCTCTCCCTGCCCCCCGGCAAGCAGACAGACACATACCCTAACGGCAAAATTACGGCAGTAAAGCCCGGATTCCCGCGCATTTTGCGGCAACGCGCGGAGCACCACTCATGGAGTACCCCGAGAGGTCAGGTGGGGCCGCGCGCCTTGCGCAGGAAGACATAGAGCGCCCCGGCGCCGCCATGGCGGGGATGGGCCTGCTCGATCGCGAACACGCGTGAGGCGTTGGGTTCCTGCGCCAGCCAGCGGGGCACCTCCCGCCGGAGAACGCCGTCGCCGTCGCGGCGCATGAAGGCGGCTTCCCCGTCCGGAAAAGGACGTCCGCCCTTGCCCGTAATCACCAGAACGCAGCGGCGGCCGGAGAGCTGGCTTTCGGCGATGAAGCGGGTGAGCACGAGATGGGCCTCGGCCCGGCGCATGCCATGCAGATCGACCCGGCCTTCGATTTCGGTGCGCCCCCGGCGCAGGCGCCGCCGGGTGGCGGCGTCCAGACCGCCGGGCAACGGGCGGGGCACGGTCTTCGGTCCGGCATCGGCATCGGCCTTCGGAACGGCGGCGGATGCCGTTTCGCCGGGCGGTGCGGTGGGGCGCGACGGGACGGCGGACGCAGACGGCTCCGCACCCGCATCCCCGGAACCGGAGTCAACGCCGCGTCCGGGCAGCGGGGTCGTGTTGCGCATGGCCTGCCGCCAGAGCGCCAGTTCCTCTTCCGTCACGTTGCGCCGTTTCACGTCTGCTCTCCGCGGCGTGCCGCCAGTTCGACGGGGACCAGGGTGTACATGCGGCCCTTGTGGCGCATGCGCCCCGCGATGTCCCCCGCCTCGTCCCCGAAACCCCAGAAATAATCGCCGCGCACGGGGCCGCGAATGGCGCCGCCCGTATCCTGCGCGATCATCAGGCGGCGGACCGGACGGCCGGGTTCGCCCTCCCGGACGCCCGGCGCCGCGGCCTCCAGCCAGACCGGCGCGCCCATCGCGTGCACGGTGCCGTCCACGGCGAGGCTGCGGTGCGCGGTGAGCGGCACGCCCTGGCTTCCCAGGGGCCCCAGTCCGGGATCGGGAATGTCCACTTCCTTGAAGAACACATAGGACGCGTTCCGGGCCATGACATCGGCCGCCTCGCCCGGATTGGCGGCAAGCCACTCGCGGATGGTGCGCAGGCTCGCCTCCTCCACCGTCATGGCCCCGCGCTCCACCAGCACGCGGCCGATGGCCGTGTAGGGGTGGCCGTTCTGGCCGTCATAGCCGACACGCATGACGGAACCGTCGCGCAGCACGATGCGCCCGGAGCCCTGAATGTGCAGGAAGAAGGCGTCCACGGGATCGTCCACCCAGACCAGCGCCAGATCATCAAGGGGCAGCTTTCCCGCGTCGATCTCCGCCCGGCTTTCATAGGGTTCGAGCCGCCCGTCCACGACGCGCCCGGCGATCCGGCGCCCCTTCAGATCGTCGCGGAAGTCGCCCAGTTCCACATGCACCAGATCGGGCGGGCGTTTGAGCAGGGGGATGGGGAATTCTTCCGTCCGGGTCCGGCTGCCTCTCAGTTCGGGCTCGAAATAGCCGGTAAACAACCCCTCTTCCTCCGTGCCGGCATGGACGGCAAGCGGCCGGAAGGACTGCTCGAAGAAGCGTCTTATTTCTTCCGGCGTTCCGGAGGCGGCGTCCCGGGCGCGGGCGCACACGCCGCGCCAGTCCGCCACCGTTCCGTAGACGGCCTTTTCACCGCCCACGGGCTGACCGCCGGGCAGTTCCGCCCATGCCGCGCAGGACCGCAGGAATGCAGGCAGCGCCTCATGCACGGAATCGCGGGCCCAGCCATCGAGTTGGGCCCAGCCGGCCTGGAAAAAGCGGGGTTCGGCGCGGGACATGGAAGAGCGCGATCCATAAAGCCAGTGCACTGCCACCACGGCGGCGGCGAGGAGCATGCCGCCGAGCACCGTCATCCATACGGCACCGAAACGGCGTCGCGCAACTTGCATGATCCCCTCATTTCCGGGATCGGACCGCAGCCGGCCCGCCGGACCTAGCCGCCGGCGGTGCCCACCAGCAGCCAGTTGGGATCGCTGGCGCGGGTGTCGCGGGCGAAGGTCCACACATCCGTCACCTGACGCACCGTGGTGGGATCCCCCTGAATGACCGCGCCCGCCTCGTTCTTCGTGATGGAAATCTGTTCACTGACGAATGTCACGGTGATCTCGGCTTCGCGGCCGTCGAATTCCGCATCGGAGATGGCGGCCCGGTTGATGCCCACCAGCGTCACCTCGCGGCTTTCCCCGCGCCGCTCGCGCTCGGCAATGGCGGCGTCGAAGCTTTCGAACACCTCCTCGCTGAGCAGGGGCTTCAGGGTTTCCCGCTCGCCCTTCGCGAAGGCCGTCACGATCATTTCGTAAGCCGTTCTGGCGCCGGAGAGGAAACTGCCGGAATCGAAGGTCCGGTCGGCCTGGGCGATCCGTTGCAGCGTCTCGCTCACGCCTTCGCCGCCGCCCATGGGTTTGCCCGGGATATCCGCCGCATCCGCGTCGGATTGCCGCCCTCCCGGCATGACGACGACGTTATCCTCGCCCTCATGGCGGCCGCGCGCCTGCTGCCTTTCGGAGGCGGAATAAGGGTCAGGACGCGGACGTTCGTGGCCCGTCCGGCGGCCGAGCACCGACCATAATCTCAGGCCCAGAAAGGCCGCTAACGCCGCCAACACCAGAATTGTAAAAACGTCTAAATTCGTGCTCATGCTCGCCATCTCGGCCTTCCGTGAGGACAGGCCTTTCCGCCAAACCTGTTTCAGCTTACCCACCCCTAACGAAAGTTTCTAGGGCGGGTTGCGACCTGCGCGCACGCGAAACGAACCTTGCGTTCGCCGCAGCGTGTCCCAACTCTCAGACTTAGGTTTCCGGCCACAAGAGAACAAGTGAGATGCCCTTCCTTTTCCTCGCCTTCGTCACCGTCCCGATCGTGGAAATCGCGCTCTTCATCGAGATCGGCGGCGCCATCGGCACCTGGCCCACCATCGGCGCGATCGTTCTCACCGCGGCCGCAGGCACGATGCTGCTGCGCACCCAGGGCGGCGGCCTGATGGCGCGGGCGCGCGCGACGCTGAATCGCGGCGAAATGCCGGTGGAGGAAGTCATCCACGGCCTTTTCCTGCTGGTGGCCGGGGCGCTGTTGCTGACGCCCGGCTTCTTCACCGATGCCGTGGGGCTGCTGCTGTGCGTGCCGCCGCTGCGCCTCGTGCTGGGCCGGGCCATTCTGCGCCGCCTGCGTCACCGCATGAATATCCACGTCGCCCGCTATCACACCGCGCCCTCCGGGGAGCCCCGGGACGAACCGCCGCCTTATGTGGATCCCGGGGAACCGCCCCGGGTCACCGGCGGGCCGACGCGGTGGCGCCCGCCGCCCGACGAACCCGGGAACGGAAAGAATGACTAAGGCGATCCCTGCGCCGGAGCGTGCGGACCGTGCGCGGATTTCTTGTGCGGCGGTGCGGGACATGCTAGCCGGTGCCCTGAATTCCAATCTTCCAGGCAAGGGCAAGAATCATGAGCGATACGAACGGGACGGGCGTTCCGGAAGGCGACGGCGCCGACGATGCCGCTGCGGCACAGAATCAGGCGGCGCAGTTCCGTATCCTGACGCAGTACATCAAGGACCTGTCCTTCGAAAATCCGGACGCGCTGAAAGTGCTCGGCGGCAATGCCGAACAGCCCAAGATGGACGTCTCGGTCAATGTCGGGGTCACGCCCCAGCAGAACGACCAGTATGAGGTGTCGCTCAGCTTCTCGGTCAACGCCAGATCGGGCGACAACACGGTCTTTATCGCGGAGCTGGATTACGCGGCCCTGTTCCTGATCCAGGGCGTGCCGCAGGAAAGCCTGCAGCCGGTGCTGCTGATCGAATGTCCGCGGCTGATTTTTCCCTTTGCGCGGCGCATTATCGCGGATCTGACCCGCGACGGCGGCTACCCCCCGCTGATGCTGGAACCCATCGACTTCGTGAGCCTCTACCGATCACAGATGGAACGTCAGGCGGCCCGGCAGGAGCAGCAGGGCGGCGAAACGCCGGAAGCGCCCAAAGGCTGATCCGGCTCAGGCCCGCTTGCGGCGCACGGACTGCCAGAGCGGCTCGCCCGAAACGAATTTCTCCAGAAAGTCGCGGTGCGCGGCGCGGTCTTCGTCGCTGACGCGCGGCGGCAGGACCTCCGGCCGTGGCGGGCGGCGCGCGGAAAGAGAGCGCACGGTCCCCTCGCCGCTCTCTTCCTCGCCCAGTACCAGCCCGGGCTGCCGGCCGCCCATCAGCTCCATATAGACCCGGGCCAGAAGATCGGCGTCCACCAGCGCGCCGTGCAGATCGCGCGCCGAATTGTCCACATTGAAACGGCGGCACAGGGCGTCGAGCGAGGCCGGTGCGCCCGGATATTTGCTGCGTGCGATGAGGAGCGTATCCACGGCCCGGTCGGGCGGCAGGGCGGAGCGGCCGGCCGTCTCCAGTTCCGCATTGATGAACTTCATGTCGAATTCGGCATTGTGGATGACGAGGGCGGACTCGCCGATGAATTCCAGGAACGCCTCGCAGATGTCGCGGAACACCGGATGGCCGCACAGAAAGTCATTGGAAAGGCCGTGAACCCGGAAGGCGTCCTCCGGCATGTCGCGCTCCGGATTGATGTATTGGTGAAAATGCCGCCCGGTGGGAACGAAGTTGACCAGTTCCAGAGCGCCGATCTCGACGATTCGGTGTCCCTGATAAGGATCGAGGCCCGTGGTTTCGGTATCGAGCACGATTTCGCGCATGATTTCCCCCTGGTTCGCGAGCCCGGCTTTCGATTTCCCCGTCTATAAGGTGATTTGCGCCTGTGCCGGACTGTGAGTTGTTGTGGAAGACGGGGATAAGCGGCTGCTGAGGCATATTTTCCCCTTGCAGTACCCCGAAAGCATCACAGGCACCGTTTCCGCGAAGACGGTTCCGATTCCCGGCGCGCCGCACGGCGATTGAGACTGCGGTCAGGCCGGGCCTTCCCCGGACACATGCCCCCGCTTTTCTGCGCCCGGCTGTCCCGGCGCCACCTTCGGCGCCGGTCCGGCGCGGCCTGCTCAGAGCCGCCCCGTGAAATCTCCTGGTGCGCAAAAGCCACAGCTGCCGAGTTCCCGGACATATGGTGCGGAGTGCAACTCACTCGCAATTGCAAAAGCTTCCCGGATCGTTAAGGTGCAACTCATTCTCAGTTGCAGTCACGGTTCAGGGGGAAGTTCCCATGCCAACACGAAGACTCCTGCTCACGGCGGCCGCGGCCGCCGCCGCGCCCCTGTGCGCCCACGGGGAAGAGACTGACACCGCCCCGCCGGGGATCGACCGGATCGTGGTCGTGTCCTCGAAAATCGAGGCGGGGATGGTCGCGGGATCGGCCAGCTATCTGGGGCCGGAAGAGCTGAAGCGGCATTCCTATGCCGACATCAACCGGGCGCTGCGGGCCGTGCCCGGCGTGAACATCCAGCCCGAAGACGGGTTCGGCCTGCGCCCCAATATCGGCCTGAGAGGCACGGGGCTCGACCGGTCTTCCAAGATCACGCTCATGGAGGACGGCATTCTCATCGCCCCGGCGCCCTATGCCGCGCCCGCCGCCTATTACTTTCCCCATGCCGGGCGCATTTCGGCCGTCGAGGTCATCAAGGGCGCGGGCGCGATCAAATACGGGCCGCGCACCCAGGGCGGCGCCGTCAACCTGTTTTCCACGCCGGTTCCCGAGGAAACGCACGCCTTCGCCGAAGCGTGGTTCGGCAGCCTCGAAAGCCGCCGGGCGCACGCTTTTGCGGGCACCACGTATCGAGGCTTCGGCGGCGTCGATGTGGGAGCGCTGATCGAGACCTTTCAGGACGAGAATGACGGCTTCAAGGAACTCGACGGCGGCGGCAACACCGGCTACCAGATCGAGGATTATGTGACCAAGCTGAGCTTCGCCACCAAGCCCGGCGCAGCGGCGGAGCACCGGCTGGGCATCAAGGCGCAGTATTCGGACGAACTTTCCAACGAGACCTATCTGGGCCTGACGGACGCGGATTTCGCCGACAATCCCTACCGCCGTTACCGCGCCAGCCAGCTCGACGAAATGGACGCCGAGCACTGGATGGTGAGCGCGGACTATCACCTGGCTTTCAACAACGGCTTCGACTTCACGCTGGTGGGTTACAATACCGAGTTCGCCCGCGACTGGTTCAAGCTGGACCGGGTGGATGTGGACGGCGCAGGGCCCGGCGGCGCGGAGAGCATTTCCTCCATTCTCGCCGATCCCGTCACCTTTGCCGACGAGTTCGAGATCATCGTGGGCGAGCCGGGTTTCGTGAGCGCGGACGACGCCCTGCTGGTCAAGCACAACAACCGCGAATATTACGCGCGCGGCGTTCAGGGCGTGCTGGGCTATGGCGGCGAGTTTCTGGGAGCCACGCACGACGTGGAGCTGGGCGTGCGCTATCACCGGGACGAGATGGACCGCTTCCAGTGGAGGGAGCGCTTCCGCATGGACAGCGGCACCATGGTGCGCACGTCGGTGGATCCGGGCGGCTCGGATTCCAATCGCATCGACAGCGCCAAGGCGCTGGCGCTCTATGTTCAGGACCGGATCGAATGGGGCGACCTGACGGTAACGCCCGGCCTGCGTTTCGAGACCATCGAACTGCGGCGGGAGGATTTCGGCAAGAGCGATCCCCAGCGCACGGGCGCCAATCTCAAGATCCGGACGAACGAGGTGGATGCGGTTATTCCGGGCATCGGCGTGCATTACCGGATCGATGAGGCTTTCGCCGTGTTCGGCAGCGTGCACAAGGGCTTCGCCCCGCCCTCGCCGGGCAAGACCAATGCCGAATCGGAGGAAGCGGTCAATTTCGAGGCGGGGGCGCGCTGGTCGGAGGGCGCGAGCGGCGTCTCGGCGATCTTCTTCTATAACGACTATTCCAACATGTTCGGCACCTGCACGGCATCGACCGGCGGCAACTGCGTGATCGGGGACCAGTTCGACGCCGGGGAGGTGGATGTAACGGGGCTGGAGTTCTCCGCCTACAGCGATCTCGGGGCATTGCTGGAAACGCCCTTCGCCCTGCCGGTGGAACTGGCCTACACCTATAGCTCGGCGGAATTCGCCAACTCCTTCCAGAGCGACTTCGACCCCTGGGGCGAGGTGATCGCGGGAGACGAATTGCCCTACATTCCGCACCACCAGCTTTCGGCGGGTATCGGCATCGAGGGCAAGTCCTGGGGCGGCGATCTGCGCCTGGTCTATGTGGACGAGGTGCGCACACGGGCAGGCCAGGGCGCCATTCCGGCAGATGAGCGCATCGATTCCTATGTGGTGGCCGATCTGACCGTCTACTGGAACATCACGGACAATGTGAGCCTGAAGGGCACGGTGCGGAACCTGTTCGACAATGAATATGCCGTGGCCCGCCGCCCCGCGGGCCTGCGCCCGGGCCTGCCCCGGGTGGCGCTGGCGGGCATCGCGCTGGAGTTCTAGGAAATCCGGCTCAGGACACACTCCATGCCTGCTCGTTTCCCGTGCGGGAAGCGAGCGGGCAAAACGTGCCGGCGGAGGGACTCATGCCCCGCTCTCCGCCTGCCGCCTTGTGGCTCCGGGTCCCGGCTCTCCGGCCGGGAAGAGCGGATTGAAAATGAGCTCCGCACTTCCCCGCGAAAGCGGGGATCCAGAGGCGCGGGGCACGGAGTTCACGCTGGGCAGATACTGTGCCGGAACTCCACGCGCCCGCCGGGATGAGCGGATTTTATTCGGCACCGCCTTTCCCCGCCCGGCGTTTCAGCTCGTGGACAATCCCCTTCACCTGCTCGAAGGCGTCGTCGAGGCCGCGGTGGGTTTCCACCACGTAATCGGCGCGGGCGCGTTTTTCGGCGTCGGGCGTCTGGCGCGCCAGAATGGCCTCGAACTTCTCCTCCGTCATGCCCGGGCGGGCGAGCACCCGCTCCCGCTGAACCTCTTCGGGCGCGCTGACGACGACAATGACATCCATGAGCGCATCGCCGCCGGTTTCGAACAGCAGCGGAATGTCGAGCACGGCCAGCGGCGCGCCCTCCTTCTCGCGGGCTTCGAGCCATTCGATCTGCGCCTGGCGCACGAGAGGATGGATGATGGCTTCGAGGCGCTGCATTTCCTCCGGCTTACCCACGACCGCGGCGCCCAGCCGGGTGCGGTCAACCGCGCCGTCGCGAATGGCGTCCGGAAAGGCTTCGCCGATGGGGCCCACCGCCGCGCCGCCCGGCGCGTAAAGGGCGTGGACGGCGGCATCCGCGTCATAGACCGGCACGCCCAGGCGCGCGAACATCTTGGCGGTCTCCGTCTTGCCCATGCCGATGGAGCCGGTCAGCCCGACGAGCAGCATTTCAATCTCCCGGTTCCAGCAAGACACGGCGGGTTTCGGCCGTAACCCGGGGCCGTGCTCCGAAAAATGCCTCGAAGGCGGGCACGGCCTGATGGATAAGCATGCCCAGCCCGTCCACGCATGGGTGGCCCCGCGTCCGCGCCGCCGCCAGCAACGGCGTTTCGAGCGGGGCGTAGACCAGATCGTACACGATGCAGTCCTCCGGCAAGCCGTCCAGATCAAGCTCCAGGGGCGGCGCGCCCTTCATGCCCAGCGAGGTAGCGTTGACCAGCAGCGCGGCATCGGAAAAGGCGCGGTTCGCCTCACCGAGTGAAAACACGGCCGGTTTGAGCCCGAAATCCGGGAGCAGCGCTTGCGCCCGCTC
>JBKHIN010000343.1:0-3690 GCA_046538635.1 Alphaproteobacteria bacterium | reverse complement strand
TTTCCGGCCATCCTGAATTCCGGCAGCTCCCACCGGTAGCTGCGCATGTTGAGCACCAGGACGGGAGAGATGTAGCCGGTGCCGGTCCGTCCGGAAGCGGCTTCGGCAGGTTTCATGCTGATGCCGCCAAGTATAGTCGCCGACAAAATTGCGGCAGTGCACAAATATCTATGCCGCATAGCAAAACCTCCATGCCGACCAGCATATATTATCTTTATTTTCACTTGTTCTGACAAGGAAGATGCAGGAAGCGGCCTGGGCTGAGGGTGCGGCGAGCGGCACGAATTTGCGGCGGGCGGGATGCGGTAAATCAGTCTTCGGTTGTGAAGGGCCGGTTGAGCAGGGCGCGGATCGCCTCCTCCACGTCCAGCGTGCCGGAAACGATGTCTGCGACGGCTTCGGTGATGGGCATTTCCACCCCGTGCCGGCGCGCCAGCGACAGCGCGGCGGCCGCCGTGTGCACCCCTTCGGCCACCGAATTGCGCTCCGCCAGGACTTCCCCGAGCGGGCGCCCCTCTCCCAGCGCGATCCCCAGCGACATGTTGCGCGACTGCGGCGAGCCGCAGGTGAGCACCAGGTCGCCGAGGCCGGAGAGGCCGCGCAGGGTTTCCGCCCGGGCTCCCAGCGCCCGGCCCAGCCGGACCAGTTCGGCAAATCCGCGCGTGATCAATGCGGCACGCGCGCTCTCACCCAGGCGGCGGCCCTCGACGACGCCGCAGGCGATGGCGAGCACGTTCTTCACCGCGCCGCCCACCTGGGCTCCGGTCAGGTCCGAGGACAGGTAGGGCCGGAACTCCGGCAGGCCGATGGCGGCGACCAGCGCGTTGCCCAGCTCGGAGTCTTCACAGGCCAGTGTCACCGCAGTGGGCAGGCCGCGCACCACGTCGGCCGCGAAGCTGGGGCCGGAAAGCACCGCCACCTTCCGCTCCGGCGCGATTTCCGCCAGCACCTCGCTCATCATGAGGCCGGTGGCCTGCTCGAAGCCCTTGGCGCACACGATGAAACAGGCTTCGGGCGGCAGAGTGCGGTGAAACTCCGCCGCGGCGGCGCGCAGATGCTGGGCCGGGGTGGTCAGGAGGCAGGCGTCGCAGCCGGCCAGGAACGCCGGATCGGTGGAGGCGGTCATCGGCTCGAGCGCCGCGCCCGGCAGGAAGACCGGATTTTCATGCCGCTCGCCGATGGCTTCGGCCACCTCCGGTTCGCGCGCCCATACAAGAACCTCGCGTCCCGCCCGGGCCGCCACGCAGGCCAGCGCGGTGCCCCACGCGCCTGCCCCCGCCACGCCCACTTTTTCGATGTTCGCGTTCACATTCCGCTCCCGGAAGGCTGCCGTTACAAGACGGCCGGATGGCTGAACGTTCCGTTGATTATTCACAGGGCCGCATTTAGATAAACACTCATGCTGTGTAAAAAGACGGTGCGCCGGAAAATCATCGACGCCGCGCGGGAACGCTTTTTCCATTACGGCTACGGCAAGACGACAATGGCCGAGGTGGCGCAGGATTGCGGCATGTCGCCCGGCAATCTGTACCGCTATTTTCCCTCGAAACTCGATATCGCCGAGGAAATCGCCGACGCATTTCATCAGGAAATGCAGGCGCGCATCGCCGCGCAGGCGTCCGCCCCCGGCCTCAGTGCACGCGAGCGCCTGCGCGCCCATTTGTTCGGCGCCCTGCGGCTCACCTTCGAGAAGCTGGAAAACGACGCCCGGGTGGTCGAGGTCGCGCAAATCCTCGCGCGCGAGCGGCCCGCCTATGCCAATCGCGAGCTGGCCCGCGAGCGGCGGACCTTGTGCGAAATCCTGGAACAGGGCAACGCCGAAGGGCAGTTCGAGGTCGCCGATCCGATGTTCGCCGCCGAGATGATTCAGTCCGCCACCATGAAATACCGCTATCCGCAATTGTGGTGCGCGCTTTCGCTGGAGGCGCTGGAGCGGGAACTGGACGGCGTGCTGTCGCTGCTGATCGACGGGCTCGGCGGCAAGCCGCGCCGCGCAAACGCGCCGGTCTAAAACGCCCCGCGCAACCATTCCTGCAGCCGGGCGAAGCGGCGGCGGCTGACGGGCAGGACCGTGTCCGGCCCGAGTTCGAGTTCGCCGCTCCCCCGTGTGCGCGTGAAGAAGCGCATATTTGCGATATGGGCCCGGTGCACGCGCAGAAATTCTCCGGGAAGCACCTGTTCCAGCCGGGTCAGGGACTTGTCGTGCAGAAGCCGTCTGCCGCCGGCGAGCCGCAATTCCGAATAGTCGCCGGCCGCCGCGATGGACACGATTTCCTGCACGCGAACGGTCTCGATTCCCCGGTGCGTGCGGACGAACAACACGTTCGCACGGCCCCGCGCGCCGGGCGCCTTCCGTGCCCGCATCAGCGACTGGCGCAGCCGTGCCCCGGTGAAGGGTTTGGGCACGAAATCCAGCACGCCCAGTTCGAAGGCTTCCAGCGCACGCTCCGTATGGGCGGAGACGACCACCGTGTGCCAGGGCCGCGAGACGCTCTCGCGCAGCAACTCGAACCCGTCCCGCCCGTCGAGATTGAGATCGAGAAAGACAAGGTCGAGGTCCTCACCGGCAAGGGCCCGCGCCTCTTCGAGGCACCCGGCGGTCCGGCACCTGCCCTCACCGTTCAGACAGGCAAGGAGCAGCCGCTCCAGCCGCCGGGCGATGACGGCTTCATCCTCGACGATGAGAATATTCATTCTCCGGCACCTCGATCAGGGTTTCCCATCCCGCCGCGCAGGGCCGTGAGGTCAGACGCCACGCGCCGCCGAAAGACTCCCCCAGCCGCGCCCTGATATAGGAAAGGCCGATGCCTTCGCGGCCGTTCGATGCAGATGGGTTTGGTTCCGCCGGAGGGCCGGGCGCCGTAAACCGGTACAGACGTCCGCCGCCCTCAAGTTTTCTTTCCTCCAGGGTGAACAGTTTCCCGTTCCGCCAGCCGCCGTGCGAAAAAGCATTCTCGATCAGCGTATGGAAGAGGCCCGGCGGAATGGCGGCCGACAAATCGACGCCGGCGGTCTCCAGCCGGAAGGTCCGGTCCGTCCGGTAGCGCATGACGTCCAGATGGGCCCGGCACAATTCCAGTTCCTCCGCCACCGGAACAAGCGTGCGCGGCTGCATTTTGCGCAAAAGCCGGTACTCGCCGGAAAGCGCCTCGATCATGCGCGAGGCGGCTTCCGGCTTCTGCTCCACCCATTCCATCAGCGAGGTCAGCGTGTTCATGAGGAAATGCGGCTGAAGCTGGCGCTTGGTCAATTCACCCTCGAGGCGTGCGGCGGCCAGTTCCGCCTCATGGCGCCGCCGCAGCGCGCGCCGGTGCGCACGTACTTCCACGAACATGAGGGCCGTCAGGAGCAGGCCGAATGCGATGTAGACGGAGCGGTCCAGAAAGGCATCCACATTCAGTATCATCGCCGCCAGGAAGAGGCCGGTCCCGCCCGTCAGAAAGGCGGCATCCTCGTGACCTTTCAGCCATTGCCGCAAGCTGAGCGCGAAAGCCGTCATAAAGAAGATCAGCAGGACGCCCAGGATCTTCCCGTCATAGAGCGGAACCAGAAGGGCGGCGATGAGGGCCAGCACGAACGCCGCCATGACGGGCATGCGGGCGGCGGGCGGCCGTTGCGCCACATAGACGGACAGCAGAAGGCCGAAAAGAAAAGCGCCGGCCAGAATGGTCCACATGCGCCGGGCATGCT
>JBKHIN010000342.1:0-3696 GCA_046538635.1 Alphaproteobacteria bacterium | reverse complement strand
GCTGGAAGCGGGCGCGCTGGGCGAGGGCGCCTCCGCGCGCGCCGCGGGCCTGTGGGGGCCGCACCCTTCCGGGCTTCATCTCGAAACGCTGCTGAAACGTTTCGGGACGCAGGCCGTGCGCGGCTATATGGACGTGCTGCGCCGCGCCACGGAAAGGATGCTGGCCTTCGCCGCCTCGGAGGGCGTGGACCTGCAAAGGGCCGGCAACGGTCTCATCGAGGTGGCCCACGATCCGCGCACCTTCCAGCGCCTCGCCCGCCGGGCGCGGCTCATGAAGGATCTGCTGGGCATCGAAACTCACGTTCATCCGCCCGGGGAATTCGCCGAGGTGGGCTTTGCCAGCGACGAACAGTTCGGCGCCGTCCTGCAGCGCAACGGTTTCGGCATGAACCCGCTCAACCTCACCGCCGGGCTGGCGGGGGCGGCGGCCCGGCGCGGGGCGGGCCTGCATCCGCACAGCCGGGTCACGCAATGGGAGACCGGAGAGGGCGGGCACGTTCTGCACACGGAGGGTGGCCGGGTGCGGGCGCAAAAGGTGATACTGGCGGTCAACGGCTATCTGGATGAAAGCCTTCATCCGCTCTTCGCGAAGCGCATTCTGCCCGTGCTGTGCAATGTGCTCGTGACCCGTCCGCTTACCGACGACGAGCTTCAGGAGCAGGCGTGGTCGGTGGACGAGCCCTGTTTCTCCTCGGCGCCCGACGCGCCCTTCTTCCGGCTGTTGCCGGACCGGCGCTTCCTGTTCGGGGCGCGCGGCGGCGTGGACGGTTCGCCCACGGACGAACGGCGCACCCGCGAATGGCTGATCTGGCGCATGGGGCAAATGTTCCCGGCCTGGAAGACGTTCGAGATCGTGCATTTCTGGCGGGGGCTGACGGCACGCACGCGCGGACGCACGCCCGCGGTGGGGCGAATGGCGAAGGATGCCTCCGTCTTCTATGCGTTCGGATTTCACGGCATGGGGCTCGCCGCCGCGTACTGGTCGGGAGGCATGCTGGCCCGCGCCGTGACCGAGGGTGACAGCGCGCTCCGGCGCATTCCCCCGCCGCTGCGGGGCCCCGCGCGCCCCTGGCACTGGCCCGACCCGCGCGCCGGAATTCTGCGAAAAAACTACCGCCGGGATGTGCGATAGGCTCAGCTTCCGGATGTGTTTTTCCCGGGCGTCTCTTCCCGCGCCCTTCGCGGCAGGGTGAAGGCGGCGGTGGTGCCTTCGCCCGGTTCGCTGGTGATGTTCAGCGTACCACCGTTCAGTTCCGTGAACGATTTGGCGAGCGCAAGGCCCAGCCCCGTGCCGGCCACGGCGGAGGTGCCCGGCTGCTGCAGCCTCACGAAGGGTTCGCCCAGCCTCGCGATGTCCTCGCGGGGGATGCCCACGCCCGTGTCCGCTACCTGCACGGTGATCTCCCGCAAATCGGTGTGGACACGGAGGGAGACGCTGCCGCCCGGCAGGGTGAATTTTACCGCGTTGGAGAGCAGGTTGAGGAGGGTCTGCTTGACCGTGCGCCGGTCGGCATAAGCCCGGCAGCCCTGAGGCACGTCCGCGTCGAGCGTGATTTCCTGTTCCTTCGCGCGGTCCTCGATCAGGCGGAGGGATTCCTCCACCAGCTTTGCCATATCCAGTGTTTCCGGATTGAGGGGCACGCGTCCGGACTCGATCTTCGACATGTCCAGAATGTCGCTGATGATGTCGAGCAGATAATGCCCGCTCTTGCCGATATCCGCGGCATATTCCTTGTACTTCTCATTGCCGAGGGCGCCGAAAAGCTCCTCCTGCATGACTTCGGCGAAGCCGATGATGGCGTTCAGCGGCGTGCGCAGTTCATGGCTCATATTGGCGAGGAAGTCGGTCTTGGCCCGGTTGGCGTCCTCGGCGCGTTCGCGCGCCGCCGCGTATTGCCCGGCCAGTTCCGCCAGTTCCTCCGCCTTCGCATCCAGCGCGCTGCGCGATTCTTCGAGGTCGCGCACGGTGCGGGTCAGCGCTTCCTGCTTTTCCACCAGTTCCTGCTGGTGCGCCTTCAGGCCCGTAATGTCCGTTTCCACACAGACGAGGCTGCCGTCCTTCAGCCGCCGGTTATCCACCTGCAGCCAGCGCTGGCCCGCCCGCAGCACGGCGCCCGCCGGACGGTCCTGCCCGGTGACCAGCGAAAGCGCCTCGCCGGAGGAAATGGCCTCGCCCGGCCAGCGCGCCTGGCGCAGCATGTCCGTGCGCGTGATGCCCGGTTCCAGCGCCTGCGGTGACAGGCCGTGAAAGGTGCAGAAGCGTTCATTACTGAGCACCAGCCGGTCGTCCCGGTCCCACAGGGCGAAGCCTTCCGAAATGGTCTCGACCGCATCGCGCAGCAGCCGGTCCTTGGCCCGCGCCTCGGCCTCGGCTTCCTTTTGCTCGGTGACGTCCACGGCAATGCCCGTCAGGACACGCTCCCCGCCATTGTCGCCGTTTTGCGAGATCTCGCCGCGCGCCTTCAGCCACACCCAGTGTCCGTCCAGATGGCGCAGGCGCAGCGTGACGTCATAGCCGCCGGTATTGGCGGCCTCCAGCCCCGCCAGCACGCCACGGTCGTCCGGGTGCGTCAGATGATCGAGTTCTTCGCGGGTGAGGACGGCCCCGCCCGCCTCATAGCCGAGCAGGGTGAGCATGGAGGCGGACCAATCGATACGCCGGTCGGCAAGGTCCCAGCGCCAGATGCCGCATCCCGCGCCCGAGACGGCCATGTCGAGTTGCGCGGCGCTCCTGAGCCAGGCCGCCTCCGCTTCGCGGGCGCGGCGGCGTTCGCCCGCAAAAGCCGCCGCCAGCAGCATCATGCCCAGCCCCAGCACCGCGAATGAGGCGAGCCACCAGGGCAGCACTTTCCGCCAGGAAGCGAAGGCCGCACTGCGGGGCATGGCCGTGGCAATGGCGAGATCGGCATGCGGAACGGGCTCGCGCTGCAGCAGGAAGGACCCGGTCTGCATACGGAGCAGGCCGTCGCCGTCCACCAGGCCCGAAGGCAGGGGCCGGTTGGAGGCCAGCACCGCGCCGCTCCCGTCCAGCAGCGCCACGAAAAGGCGGTCATCGGCGAACCTGCGCGCCGAGGCGTCGAAGCGTTCGGCGGACGATCCGCCTGCCGACTCATAATTGCGGACGGCCGCCTCCGCTGCCGCGCGCAGTTGCGCCAGCGCCTCGCGCCGGGCGGCGTCATGGCTGACGGCGAGCACCCCGAAAACGCAGACCACATAGAAAACGACCAGCACACCGCCCAGAAGGGCAGCCTGAACGGGCGATAGAAACGGCAGCTTCCGCCGGTCCTGCGGCCGGCCGGCCCGGGCGGTCAGACGCGCCCGGATCGAGACGGCGCCGCCGTCTCCCCAAGTCGTGTCACCATGCGCCACGCCTCACATTGCTCCCTCTACAGCCGATTCCGAATCACCCGTTCGGGACTGTGGGTACCATGCGTCGCGGTGGGCCGCTTATCAAGTGCTCCCGTAATCTCTTCCGCCCAGCTTGCTGGGCGGATTGCAGCGGCGCGCAGACTCCACCTCTCCCTCGGGAGAGGGAGGGGCCCGCGCCGCGTAGCGGCGTGGGAAGGTGAGGGGCGGAAAGAGAAAACTTCGTTACGGGTAGAGACGGAAGTTTTTGTTTGGCCCCTCACCCGCCCCGGCTTCGCCCGTCGGGCTACGCCAGGTCGACCTCCCCCGAGGGAGAGGTGCAAGGGACGC
>JBKHIN010000341.1:0-3698 GCA_046538635.1 Alphaproteobacteria bacterium | reverse complement strand
GGTTTTGCACCGGTGGCCGTGACGGGTGCCGCAAGGCCCGGCGAGATCGTTCGTGTGCGTCTGACGGACCATGACGGGCGCCGTCTCTACGGCGCCGTCGAAAGCACAACGGCATGACATATGGCTGAGGAACACGGAAAGAAACGCAAGCGCGGCATCTTCGGCTGGGGCTGGCGGAAGGAGCGCAAGGAAACGCCCTCCGAAGCAGCCCCCGAACCCGCGGCCGAAGACCACGCGGAGCCCGAAGAGGCCGCTGGCGGCGAGGGAGAAGCTATCCCGGCAGAGACCGCTCCCGAGGCGGAGACCGGCGCCGGGCCGGACGCCGCTGCCGGGGCAGAGATTCCTCCTGAGGCGGAAACGCCGCCGGCGGAGGAGGCGCCCCGGCCGGGCGGCTTCTTCAGCCGTCTGCGCAAGGGGCTGTCGCGCTCGAGCGGCGCGCTGAGCGAAAACATCGCCGGGCTGATTACGAAGGCGCGGCTGGACGAGGAGACGCTGGACGATCTGGAGGATGTTCTGGTCTCGGCGGATCTGGGGGTGGACTCCGCCCATGCGGTTCGCGAGAAGCTCGCCAGGCGGCGGCTGAACAAGGACGTCACGGCCGCGGAGGTGCGCGCCGTCGTGGCGGAGGAGATTGCCGAAACGCTGCAGCCCGTGGAAAAGCCGCTGGAACTCGACGCGGAGCGCAGGCCCCATGTCATGCTGGTCGTGGGCGTCAACGGCACGGGCAAGACCACGACCATCGGCAAGCTGGCCGAATCATTCCGGGAGCAGGGGCAGACAGTGTGGCTGGCCGCCTGCGATACATTTCGCGCTGCCGCCATCGATCAGCTCAAGATATGGGGTGAGCGGACCGGTGCCCCCGTAATCGCCCGCGCGCCGGGCGCCGACGCGGCCGGGCTTGCCTATGATGCGCTGGAGCAGGCGCGCGAGGCGGGCGCGGACGTGCTGCTGATCGACACGGCCGGACGCCTGCAGAACAAGGCGACGCTGATGGACGAACTCGCCAAGGTGGTGCGCGTGCTGAAAAAGCTCGATGAGAGCGCGCCGCACGACGTCCTCCTGGTGCTCGACGCCACCACCGGCCAGAATGCGCTTTCGCAGGTGGAGGCGTTCCGCGAGATTGCGGGCGTGACCGGCCTTGTGATGACCAAGCTGGACGGCACGGCCAAGGGTGGCATTCTGGTGGCGATCGCGCGGAAGTTCGGTCTGCCGGTGCATGCGGTGGGCGTGGGCGAGGGCGTGGAAGACCTGCAACCGTTCGATGCGGACGAATTCGCCCGCGCGCTCGCGGGCGGCGAACAGGAAAGGGAGGGGGCCGCGGCGGAATGAAATCCGATCCCACAGACACATCCGACACGGCAGGCACGGAAGATCAGGGTCCGGCGGAACCGGGGGCGCGCAGACGGCGCATGCCGCCGCTGCTCAAGTTCGGCGTCGACATGGGGCCGCTGCTACTGTTCGTGGGCACGGTATTCCGGTTCGACATCTGGACGGCCACCGCCGTCTTCATGATCGCCTTTACGGCCGCTCTCGCCGTGGCTTACGCCTATGAGCGGCGCGTTTCGCCCATGCAGGGCATTACCGGCGGACTCGTGCTGGTGCTCGGATCGCTGACCCTGTTCCTGGAAGATGAAACCTTCATCAAGATGAAGCCGACGATCGTGAACCTGCTGTTCGCGTCCGTACTTCTGGCCGGCTTCTATATGCGGCGGCTGTTCATCCGGATGTTGCTGAGCGAGGCCGTACAGCTCGACGAGGCGGGATGGCGCAAGCTGACGATCCGCTGGGTCGGCTTCTTCTTCTTTCTCGCCCTGCTGAACGAAGCCATCTGGCGCAACTTCTCGACCGAATTCTGGGCAGCCTTCAAGATATGGGGGGTGTTCCCCCTCACCCTGCTGTTCGGCGCCGCGCAGGTGCCGCTGTTTCAGAAGCACATGGTTCACGCCCGGGAAACCTCGGAAAGCTCCGGCCCGGGCTGATTTTCCGGACGCTGCCGATCTCCCTTCGGGGCCGAACAGTCACGCCTGCTTTTTCGGCGCATGCGGAAGCATTCCGCCCTGACCGGAAATCCGGTTTTCTCAATCGGCCGGTCTTTCGGGAAACGACAGTCCCGTCGCGCCGCCCGGATTGGTGAATGGCGCGAAGACGCCGAGCCCGGCCGCCTCGCGCTCATGGGTCAGTGCCCAGACCACGCTGGGAAATGCCAGCTCTTCCCAGGGGATCTCCTCGCGGCGGAACAGCCCCACCTCCGTGCTTTCCGGACCCGGCGCAATCTCCGGCATCACCAGCCGGGCCCGGTAGATGAGCTGCACCTGGCTCAGATGCGTGATGTTGTAGACGGCCAGCAGGGCCTCGATGGCGATGTCCGCACAGGCTTCCTCGCGCGCTTCGCGCCGGGCGCCGGCTTCGGTCGTCTCATGCTCTTCCAGGTAGCCGGCCGGCAATGTCCAGAAGCCCTTGCGCGGCGGAATCGCCCGGCGGCACAGCAGGAACCTGTCTTCCCAGCGGGGAACCGAGCCCACGACGACCTTCGGATTGACATACTGAACATGCCCGCAGCTGTCGCAGACCAGCCGTTTTCGGTCATCGCCTTCGGGAACGGCCAGAGAAAAGGACGGAGATTGCGCCTTGTTCTGATCGTCAGTCATGCCCGAATGGTCTCATTTTCATCGCTCAAGGTCCAGAAAACGAAAAAACCGGCAATTTTTCGTTAGGAGAGCGTTCAAATTTCTGGACTAGGAGCTTTTTTATGTTATCAGGAACACGGAGTATCTGTGATGCTCCTATCTGGGACGCACACCGACCATATGAAGGGGCTACGGAACATTGGTTCGAGGGTCCGGTGCCGGTTCCGGATAAGTCGGCGAAGAGAAAATTGCCAGGAGGCGAGAAATGGCTCGTAAACCGAGGAGCGCGCAGGGCTTCGATCTTAACGAAGCGCCCGGGCATCTTCTGCGGCGTGCTCAGCAATATGCGTTCGATCTTTATTCGCAGGAGGTCGGGGGCGGGGAGCTCACCCCCCGTCAGTTTGCGGTCCTGATTACCGTGGAGCAGAACGAGGGGCTGAGCCAGACCGAACTGGTCCGCAAGACCGGGATCGACCGGTCCACCCTGGCGGATATGATCAGCAGGCTGTTGAAGCGCAATCTGCTGGCCCGCAAGCGCACTGAATCGGACGCGCGCGCCAATGCCGTGAGCATCACGGCTGAGGGCCGCCGGGCGTTGCAGAGCGTGCTGCCCAATGTGGCCAAGGCGGAGCAGCGGATTTTGAAGACGCTGCCGGCAAACGCGCAATCCAGCTTCATCAAGGCACTGCATGTGATTGCCGATGCCGCCGATGAGCAGGAAGAGGCCGCCGCGCCGCGCCGTCCCGCGAAGAAGGCGACCAAGAAGAAGGCCGCCAAGAAGAAAGCCGCGAAGAAGAAGGCAGCGAAGAAGAAGGCCGCCAAGAAGAAGACGGCCAAGAAGGCAGCGAAGAAGAAGACGGCCAAGAAGACGGCCAAGAAGGCGGCGAAAAAGAAAGCGGCCAAGAAGGCGCCCAAGAAGAAGGCTGCCAAGAAGAAGGCAGCCAAGAAGAAGACCACCAAAAAGAAGGCGGCAAAGAAGAAGTCGGCCTGAAGGCCGCCTGAACGGGAAGGCCGGTCACCGGCCGCTGCGGGACCCGCCTTCGGGCGGGTCCGGCCATGGAAAGCCCCGCC
>JBKHIN010000340.1:0-3707 GCA_046538635.1 Alphaproteobacteria bacterium | reverse complement strand
CCTCCAGCACCCATTTCAGGTGGCCCAGATGGCTGGACCTGTCCACCAGCAGCCCCTCGACCTGGTGGAACATGGGCGTGTGCGTCTGGTCGGAATCGCAGCGATAGGTGCGCCCGGGCACGATGATGCGCAGGGGCGGCTTTTGCGCCAGCATGGCCCGGATCTGCACGGGACTGGTATGGGTACGGAGCAGCTTGCGCTTGCCGTCCGCGCCCTCGTGGAAATAGAACGTGTCGTGCATTTCCCGGGCCGGATGGCCTTCGGGGAAGTTCAGTGCGGTGAAGTTGTAATAGTCGTCCTCGATGTCCGGCCCCTCGGCGACCGAGAAACCCATATCGGCGAAAATGGTGGTGATCTCGTCCATCGCCTGGGAGACGGGATGGACGGAGCCGCGCGGCTCGGGGCGCACGGGCAGGGTCACGTCCACCTTCTCGCGGGCGAGGCGTTCCTCCAGCGCGGCTTCCTGCAGCGCCCGGCGCCGTTCGGCGATGGCGTCCCCCACCCTCTGTTTGAGAGTGTTGAAGAGCGGCCCCTTCTCCTGGCGCTCCTCCGGGCTCATCCTGCCCAGCGATTTCAGCAGTTCGCTGACCTTGCCCTTCTTGCCCAGGGCGCGCACGCGCACCTCCTCCAGCGCGCGCTCGTCTTCGGCGCCTTTCACGGCGCCGATCAGCTCGCGTTCCAGCGATTCGATATCCGGCATGGTTTGCGTTCCCCTGGAGCCTCTTCCGGCTCTAATCCCGCGCGGTATGCACAACAAAGCTGGGCGCAGGTCAACCCTCCGGCCGGCCTGCCGGCCCCGGGGCGGACGAACGGACCATTTCGCTTGAAGCGGTGCGCGGGATCAGTTCAGCGCGGCCGACGCCTCATCCACCAGGGCCTTGAAGGCCTCGGGCTCGCGGACGGCGAGATCGGCCAGCACCTTGCGGTCGACCTCGATGCCCGCGCGGCCGAGGCCGCACATAAATCGGGCATAGGTCAGGCCGTGCTCGCGCGCGGCGGCGTTGATGCGCTGGATCCAAAGGCTGCGGAAATTCCGCTTGCGGACGCGGCGGTCGCGATAGGCGTACTGATTGGCCTTTTCCACGGCCTGGTTGGCGACGCGGAAGGTGTTCTTGCGGCGGCCGTAATAGCCCTTGGCCTGCTTGATGATCTTGCGGTGGCGGCGATGGGCGGTGACGCCCCGTTTGACACGCGACATGGATCAGCCCTCCTGCCCTCAGCCATACGGCATGAATTTGCGGACGATGCGCGCATCCGGCTTCGACAGCAGGCTGGTGCCGCGCAACTGCCGGATCTGCTTGGGCGAGCGCTTGATCATGCCGTGGCGCTTGCCGCTCTGGGCATGTTTGATCTTGCCGGTGGCCGTGATCTTGAAGCGCTTCTTGGCGCCGCTCTTGGTCTTCATCTTGGGCATTTTGCACTCCTTCGGAAATCAGGCGCCCGCCCTGCTGGCGAGGCGCATGCATTGCGGGCGGACACGGCATGCCCAGCCGGCCAGCCCCTTCTGCCATTGGCGTTGAATATCAACGCCCGGCCCGGTGCGGCGCGCGGGTCCCCGCGCACCGGCTTACCCGAAAGCCGGTGTTATACGGGTTTGCAGGGCGGCTGCAAGGGTTTTCCCGCGAAGCCGCCCGCGAGTGCCGGGGAATGCGCCGCCCGCGCCACGCCGCGGGGGCGCTCCGGCGTCAGCGAGGCGCCATGACCATGATCATCTGGCGGCCTTCGAGCTTGGGATACATCTCGACCTTGGCGATCTCATCCACCTCGGCCTGCACCTTTCTCAGGAGCTCGGCGCCCAGATCCTGGTGGGCCATTTCCCGGCCGCGGAAGCGCAGGGTGACCTTCACCTTGTCGCCTTCCTCGAAGAAGCGGTGCATGGCGCGCATCTTCACGTCATAATCGTGCTTGTCGATGTTCGGGCGCATCTTGATTTCCTTCACATCGACGGTCTTCTGCTTCTTCTTGGCCTCGGCGGCCTTCTTCTGGGCCTGGTATTTGTATTTGCCGTAGTCGAGAATCTTGCAGACGGGGGGTTTCGCGGTGGGCGAAACTTCCACGAGGTCGAGCCCCGCCTCTTCCGCCGCCCTGAGCGCGGCGTCGGTGGGCATGACGCCCTGCTTGTTCCCCTCTGCGTCGATCAACAGCACTTCGGACACGTTGATCTCGTTGTTTACGCGCGGCCCCTCCTTGGGAGCCGGCTTCGCGTGAAAAGGTCGACGAGCTATTCTCAAGCCTCCTCTGATTGGCGTTCTTCCCGGTAAATCCCTCTTCGAAGCGCGCCGGACACGGGAAGAACGTCCTGGCACCACGCCGTCCGGCGCTTCGCGGGCGGCCCGGCAAGGACCGCCCGAAGGGGGTATAAGTTTAGCGGAAATCGGGGCGCGCGCGATAATATTTGCGCAACGGTCCCCGGCCGATGCCTGCGGCATTCATACAAATCTCGAGACCTGTCACAGCGGGCGCGCACAAACCACACCTCTCCCACCGGGAGAGGGAGGGGCCCGCGGGCGCGCCAGCGTCCGTGGGAGGGTGAGGGGCGCGCGCCGTCAGGCGCGCAGAAGTCCCCGCCCTCCGTCAGGGTGCGGCAGTTTCTTATTCGCCCCTCACCCGGACCGGCTAGCGCCGGTCCGACCTCTCCCGGGGGGAGAGGTGAAGGGACAGCTCCGCAGGCTTCCGTCAAAAAGCGCAGCATTGCACGACACCTGACTGGCATAGCGCGTTGGGAGAGGCGTAAAGGACGCTTTTGCCGGACGCGGAACAGGACCTCTGTGTGAATGTCATGGAACCGATGCGGGCTCATGCGACGCTGGCGCCCGGCCGCTCCGCCGCCGGGGCGGCGCGGACCTGCGCGCGCAGGTCGGGCGGACGGGCTTCTTCCGACAGTTCGGTCAGGGCCTCGCCCAAAGTCAGCACCTGCTGCTTCTGCGAGCCCAGCCGGCGGACGGACACGGTGCCCGCAGCCGCTTCCTTCTCGCCCACGACCAGAATGACGGGCGTCTTCTGAAGCGAGAGTTCCCGCACCTTCAAGTTAATCTTCTCGTTGCGCAAATCCAGATCCGCCCGCAGCCCGGCCTCGCGCAGCCGCTCGAAGACCTCCTCGGCGTAAGCGTCCGCGGCGGAGGTGATGGTGGCGACCACCGCCTGCACGGGCGCCAGCCAGAGCGGGAACTTGCCCGCATAATGCTCGATCAGAATGCCGATAAAGCGCTCCATGGACCCGAGGATGGCACGATGCAGCATGGCGGGCCGGTGGCGGCCCCCGTCCTCGCCCACATATTCCATGCCGAATCTTTCGGGCAGATTGAAATCCACCTGCACGGTGCCGCACTGCCATTCGCGGCCGATGGCGTCGCGCAGCACGAATTCCAGCTTGGGCCCGTAAAAGGCGCCCTCGCCTTCACTGACCGTGTAGTCCACCTCCATCAGCTCGCAGGCCTTGACCAGTTCCGCCTCCGCCCGGTCCCAGACCTCGTCCGCACCGATGCGCGTCTCGGGCCGGGTGGACAGCTTCACCTGCACCTGGTCGAAGCCCAGCTCGCGGTAGACCTCGAAGATCAGCAGCCCGGCGCGGGCAGCCTCTTCCGGCATCTGCTCCGCGGTGCAGAACACATGGGCGTCGTCCTGAATGAAGCCGCGCACGCGCATCAGCCCGTGCAGCGCGCCCGAGGGCTCATAGCGGTGGCAGGAGCCGAATTCCGCCATGCGCA
>JBKHIN010000082.1:0-9586 GCA_046538635.1 Alphaproteobacteria bacterium | reverse complement strand
GCCGGGCCCTGCTGGATGCCGCCTGCGCAGGCGGCGCCCGGGCGCTGGGGCGCCATTCCGGTCGTATCGAGGCGGGCATGTGGGCCGACCTGCTGGCGCTGGATTCCGGCGCCCTCGCGCTCGACGGGCTTGAGGGCGACACGGCGCTCGACGCCTGGATATTCGCCGCCCGGGAATCGCCGGTGCGCGATGTCTGGTCCGCCGGGCGGCATGTGGTCCGCGAGGGGCGGCACATATTGCGCGACGACATCGAGGGCAGGGCGCGCGCCGTGCTCCGGGGACTGAGGGAGCATCTGTGAGCGTTCAGGAAGGGGCCCGGTTCCGCGATGTGAAGGCCCGCCTGCTGGCGCGGGTGCGCGAGCGCATTTATGCGCCGGGCGCGCGCATTCCCGGCGAGGCGGAACTGGCGGAGGAATTCGGCTGTGCCCGGGCCACCGTCAGCCGCGCCCTGCGCGAACTGGCGGAAGCGGGCGTGGTGGAGCGCCGCCGGAAGGCGGGCACGCGCGTGGTCGCCGAACCGGTGCGCGAGGCGACCGTCACCGTCCCTCTCGTCCGGGCGCAGATCGAAGCCCGCGGCCAGGCCTACCGCTACGCCCTGCTGGACCGGCGCATCGCCATGCCGGGGGCGGGCGCCCGCGCGCGGCTGGAATTGCCGCCGGGGCGCAAGGCGCTCCATGTGCGCTGCCTGCATTTCGCCGACGGCGCGCCCTGGCAGTATGAGGACCGCTGGATCAACCTGGAGGCCGCGCCCCGGGCCCGCCGGGAGAGCTTCGCCGGCATCAGCCCGAACGAATGGCTGGTGCGCGAACTGCCCTTTTCGGATGCCGAGCACGTGTTCCACGCCCTCAATGCCGGCGAGGCGGAAGCCGATTTGCTGGCCGTGCGGCCGGGCGACGCCCTGTTTGCCGTAGAGCGCCGGACGCGGCTCGACGGCCGGGTCATCACCTGGGTGCGCCTGTTGCACCCCGGCGCTTCCTTCCGCATGGTGTCGCGCGGGCCGATTGCGTGAGATCTCCGTGCCCTTTGCGGTTCACACGAAGACACAAAACATGCACAAGGGTCACAAAGAGGGCTCGAAGGCTGTTTGATGGCCTCATAGTGTTCTTCGTGCACCCTTGGTGTCTTTGTGCGAACCTTGAGAGGCGGCGGCGCGCTGCGATGCGCAAATCCGTGTGATTTCCATTGCTTTTTGGCCTGCGTGGTCCAATTAAACCGGGAGCGGCGGGGCGTACGCAATCCCCGCACAGGAGATGCGGAGGGCGAGATGCCGGAGAAAGAAGAGGTCGCCATTCTTGCGGGCGGGTGTTTCTGGGGAGTGCAGGATTTGTTCCGCAAGCTGCCGGGCGTGCTGGAAACGCGCGTGGGTTATACGGGCGGCACGCTGGCGAATCCCCGATACACGGACGTGGTCAAGGGCGGAACCGGGCACGCGGAGGCCGTCCGCATCGTTTTCGATCCGGAACAGTTGTCCTACCGCAGGCTGATCGAGTTCTTCTTCCAGATCCACGATCCCACCACCCTCAACCGCCAGGGTAACGACGCCGGTACGCAGTACCGCTCGGCCATCTTCTATACCAGCGAGGAACAGGCGCGCGTGGCCCGGGAGGTGATCGGCGACATCGAGGCCAGCGGCAAATGGCCCGGAAAGATCGTGACCGAAGTCGCCCCCGCCGGCCCGTTCTACGACGCGGAAGACTTCCACCAGGACTATCTGGAAAAATTCCCGGAAGGTTATACCTGCCATTTCGTGCGCCCCCAATGGGTGCTGCCGGAAACCTCTGACGCCTGACGTTCTGGTGCGGGAGTTTTCTTGTCGCCCGCACACATCCGGCTGAGCCGGAAGAACCGGCGTCGAATTCGTCGTTCGTTAACAGATTTTTTCGGAGCGCCCGGCGGCAAGGCGCCGTTAATCCTTCATTACCGCAAAGCGTGGAGCTTGGCCGTGTTGCGGTTGAAGTGAGTTTCGATGACCGACATCACCGCCGATATTGTCGCGGCCATGCGGCATCCCGTCCTCGTTCTGAGCGGGGATCTGCGGGTGCAACGGGCAAATCCCGCCTTTTGCGACGTATTCGAGGTCTCTGCGGAGGAAACGGAAGGCTGCCTGCTCTACGACCTGGGCAATCACCAGTGGGACATTCCCGAGTTGCGCCTGCTGCTCACGGGACTGCTTAAGGACAGGACGGAAGTAATAGATTATCGCGTCGAGCATGATTTCGAACAAATCGGCAAGCGGATCATGCTGCTCAACGCACGGCGCATGTCCCAAAACGGGGCGGACTTCATACTGCTGGCCATCGAGGACGTCACCGGGCGCGAGCGCGAGCGCTGGGAGCTGATGGCGGAAAAGGAATTTGCCGAAAAGATTGTCGACGCCTCGCGCGAGGCGCTGCTGATTCTCGACTGGGATCTGCACATCAAGTCGGCCAACGAAACCTTTTACGACACTTTCAAGGTCAGCAGGGAGGAGACGGAGGGCCGCTCGCTCTTCGAACTCGGCAACGGGGAGTGGAACATCCCCCGTCTGAGGGAACTGCTGGAAAACGTGCTGCCGCGAAACAACACGTTCGACGATTTCGTGGTCGAGCACGAATTCGCGAATATCGGGCGCCGCGAGCTGATTCTGAACGGCCGCAAGATCGATCACAAGGAGTGGATTTTACTCGCCATCGAGGATGTTACCGAACGCGAACAGTCATTGCGGGCGCAGCGGGTGAGCGAAGAGCGTTTTCGCCTGATCGTCGAGAGCGCCCGGGACTACGCCATTTTCACTACCGATCCGCAAGGCCGCATTACGGGCTGGTATGCGGGTGCCGAAAATGTTTTCGGCTGGTGCGCGGAGGAGGCCGTGGGGCGCGACTGCGCTTTTGTTTTCACCCCGCGCGACCGGGAACGGGGCATGGTATCGAAGGAACTGGCGATGGCGAAGCGCGAGGGCGCGGCGCCGGACATTCGCTGGCACCTGCGCAAGGACGGCCGCCGCGTGTTCATCGAGGGCCGCGTCGTCGCCATGCGCGATCCCTCGGGAAAGTTGACCGGCTTTCTCAAGATCGGCCAGGACATCACCGAACGGCGCTGCGCGGAGCAACGGTTGCGCAGGAGTGAGGACCGGCTGAGGAAGGTGCTCGAGACCGAAGCCGTGGGCGTGCTGTTCTTCGACGACAGGGAACATCTGATCGGCGCCAACGACGCTTTCCGGAAACTGACGGGTTACAGCCGGGAAGAGGTGGAATCGGGAACTATGACCTGGCGCGATTTCACGCCCCCTGAATGGACGCCGGTCACCGAGAAGCAATGGGAGATGCTGCACAGAACGGGCGGCATCGGCCCCTATGAGAAGGAAATTCTGCACAGGGACGGGTCGCGCTCCTGGATGTTGCTCACCGGGCGCAGCCTGGGCGACGGAACGATCGCCGAATATTGTTTCGACATCACCGGCCGCAAGGAAGCCGAGGAGCAGCGCGAGCTTTTGCTCGCCGAACTCAACCACCGCGTCAAGAACACGCTCGCCGTCGTGCAGGGCATGGCTTCGCAGACGCTGGCGCGCAGCCGGTCCCTGGAGGAATTCAAAACCGCCTTTCAGGGCCGGCTCGCGGCGGTCGCCCGCGGGCATGGCCAGCTTCTGCGGGGCGAGTGGAAATCGGCTGACCTCGGACAGGTTGTCGGAGACGCCGTGAGTGCGTTCGATCCGGGCCGCGTGCGGGTCCGCGGCCCGGTCACACATATTTCGCCCAAGACCGCGCTGTCACTGAACATGGCGTTGCACGAACTGGAGACGAATTCGGCGAAATACGGCGCCCTGTCGGCCAAGGAAGGCCGGGTGGACATCAACTGGACCAGCATGCAGGACCGCATGGTTCACATGACCTGGCGGGAAAGGGGCGGTCCTCCGGTCACGATGCCGGAGCGTGAGGGTTTCGGCACCAGGCTCATCCGGCAACTCATCGAATACGAGCTGAACGGCGAGGCCGAACTTCACTTCGATCCGGAAGGGCTTTGCGCCGAATTCACCTTCCAGGCTCATGGAGAGAGCCCGGATAATGTTTTTTAGCCCTGCTCGGCACGGGAGGCGTCCGTTGGCGCAGGAGACATCGATAGACTGTCTGGTACTGGTGGTCGAAGACGAACTGTTGATCGCGCTCGACCTCTGCGAGAAGCTGGATGAGTTGGGATACGGAGTCATGGGTCCGGCGCAATCGGTCGGGAAAGCGCTTAGGCTGCTTGAGACCGGAACGCCCGACGCCGCCCTGCTCGATGAAAACCTGTCGGGCAACTCCGTGACGCCCGTGGCCGAAGCGCTCCGGGAACGGCACATCCCGTTCTTCATCGTCAGCGGTTATGACTCTCCGCAATCAAATGATCCCGCCCTTGCGGGTGCAAGGCGGCTGCCGAAGCCGGCGTCGATGGAGGCGATCCGGCAAGCGCTGGCGGAGCTCTGACCACCGTAGCCGAACGCCGCCCCCGTTTCGGCGGTTCCGCGTCAGCCCGTCGAGGGAGTCAGAACCCGGTCCAGGGCGTCGGCCAGCTTTTCCTCCGTATAGGGCTTGTCCACGACCGGAACGCCCTTGCCCTTCTCTGACCTTCCGTAGCCCGTGGCGAAGATGAACGGGATCCCTCTGGCCTTGAGAGCGTCGGCAATCGGATCGCTGCGTTCGTCGTTGAGGTTGATGTCCAGGACGGCGCCGTCCAGAGGCTCTTCCCGCGCAAGCACAAGGCCCTCCTCGATCCGGTAAACGGGCCCGACGACAATGGCCCCCAGTTCGCCCAGCGCGTCCTCGATGAAGCCGGCGACCAGGAACTCGTCTTCGACCACCAGAATGCGTTTTCCGTTCAGTGAAGCCATCCCGCGTTTCTCCCGTTGCGCTCCAGCGTACCCTCGATCGTGCAGACAAGCCCTTCGGGCCTGAAATCCATTTGCGCCGTGCCGTTGAGTTCGTTGGCGAGCGCCTGTTCGATCATGCGCAGGCCGAAACCGCGCCGCTTCGGCGGCTTGACCGCCGGGCCGCCATGCTCGCGCCAGGTCAGTTTCAACTCCGTGCCACTGCCGTTTTCGGTGACCGTCCAGCCGACCTCGATTCGCCCCCCGTCGCGCGACAGCGCCCCGTATTTGACGGTGTTGGTGCACAATTCGTGGAACGCCATGGCGAAGGAAATCGCCTGTTTGGGGCGCAGCCTGACCTCCGGTCCCTTCACATGGATCGGGGGATGGGGCATGCAGGCCGCGGCCATCACCTCGCAGACCAGGTCGCGCAGCGTGGTCGCTTCCCAGTTCGACCGGGTGAGAAGATTATGCGCAGCAGCAAGCGCGGCAAGGCGGCTCTGGAATGTCTTCGTCATCTTCCGCAGGTCCGGGCCGTCATTCCTGAACGTTTGCCGGGCGATGCCCTGGACGATGGCCAGTGTATTTTTCACGCGGTGGTTCAGTTCGTTGATCAGCAGCTCACGGTGCCTTTCGGAGCGCAGGCGCTCGGTAATGTCCGTGTTCGTACCGAACCAGCGCACAACACGGCCCTGCGCATCCCGGATGGGCAGGGCGCGGGAGAGGAACCATCGGTACTCGCCGTCTTTCCCCCTGAGCGGGAACGTGTCTTCCCAGGGCTCGCCGGACAGCACGCTTTCGGAAAATTTCTTCACAACGCGGTTCGCATGGTCCGGGTGGTGAACCCTGGTCCAGCCCCAGCCCTGCATTTCCTCCAGCGTCGTGCCGGTGAAGTCGAACCAGCGCTTGTTGTACCAGTAGATCCAGCCCGTCGCGTCGGTCATCCAGGCGAGCTGGCTCATATTGTCGGCGAGCAGGCGGAACTGTTCCTCACTCTCGCGCAACGCCGCCTCGGCCGCCTTTCTCTCCGTAATGTCGAGACCGATGCCGATTCGCCGCCCGTCGGAGAGGCGGACATTGGCCCAGGAGGTTTCGAGAGTGCGGCCGTCGCGGGTCCGCATGTGCGTGTCCATCCAGCCCTCGCCGGCTTCCATGAACTCCTTGACTTTCGCCCGGTGGTCCGGGTCCGGAAAACACGCTTTCAGGAGCGGAATTCTTTGGGCGTCCCCGCTTGTCCAGCCGAGCAGGCGCTCCGTTTCGCGGTTCAGGAACAGCATGTTCGCGTCGGGATCGTAGACGGTAATCATGACCGGGATGTTGTCGATGATCGCCTTCAGCGTCTCCCGCTCGCGCCGCAAACCCTCCTCGGCTTCCTTGCGCCCGGAAATGTCCTCGATGATCGTGATGCAGTGAACCGGCGCTCCTGCCGAATCCCTTTGCAGCGAGCGGGTGACGTTCACCCAGACCGCTTCGCCGTTCTTGCGGCGATAGCGCTTCTCCATCTGATAGCCGCGCAACTCGCCGCGGAACATCGCCTCGAACCGGGCGGCGTCGGCCTCCACATCTTCCGGGTGCGAAATATCCCGGAAGGTTTTCCCCAGCAGCTCCTCCTGATCATAACCGGATATCGTGCAGAGCCGGTCATTCACGCGCAGCCACCTGCCGTCCTGGCGCATGAGCCCGATGCCGACGGCGGCGTTCTCGAACGTATTCCGGAACAACTCCTCGCTCTTGCGGACTGCCCGTTCAACCCTCACACGCTCGTCGATATCGGTCCCGGATGCGATCAGGCCGATGATCCGGCCTTCATCATCGCGCATGGGGGCGATCTGAAAGTCGACCATCAGCCGCGCATCGCCCGCGATGCGTGCCCGGAAATCATAGCGCACCACTTCGCCGGCCGCCGCGCGCCGCACGGCATCGCGCACCTGCGCCTGCACGTCTTCATCATAGGCGAAGGGATAGGTGTCCTCGATCGGCCGGTTGACGAGGTCCTCGAGCGTGATGCCGGCGGTTTCCAGCGGCGCCCTGTTGGCGTGGAGCATGATTCCCTCCGGCGTCAGCACGCCCACATAGGCGAAGATCTGGTCCAGCAGACGCTTGAGGCGGAGTTCGCTTTCACGCAGGCGCTCCTCGGCCCTCTTTTGCTGCGTGATGTCTGCCACCGTGCCCACCAGCCGGGCGGCCTTTCCGTCCTCGAACGCCGCCTCGCCCTCGGCGCGGACCCAGCGCACCTCGCCGGTCTGCCGGTTGATGACCCGGTATTCGGCCGCATAGCCGCGCTCGTCCCGGGGATCGAAGGCTGCCCTGAGCGCCTCCTCGATGATTGGCAGATCGTCCGGATGCACCCCTGCCTTGAACGTTTCGAAGGTGACAGGCTCGCCGGCGGGGACACCCCACAGCTTGCGGGTCGTCTGGTCCCAGTCGACCCGTCCGCTGCGCGGATCGTAGTCGTGAACGCCCAGTCTCCCGCCCTTTATCGCCGCCGCCAGCCGCTCCTCGCTCTTGCGCAGGCGGTGTTCCGAGCGGACGTGCCCGGTGACGTCGCGCACGGTGCCCAGCATGCGGACCGGGCGGCGCTCATGTCCCTCGCCCTCGAACAGGGTCCGTCCGCTGACGGAAAGCCAGCGTGTCTTCCCGCCGGGCAGGATGACGCGGTATTCCGCCGCATACCGCCCGTCGCCGCGCGGGTCCGTGGCGGCGTCCAGCGCTTCCCGCGTGCGCGCCCGGTCGTCCGGATGAACGATTTCATCGTGAACGCGCTCGCAGGAGAGTGCGGTGCCCGCCGGCTGGCCGAACAGTTCGCAGGCCTTGTCGTCCCAGACAGCGATCCCCGTGACAAGATCGTGGTCCCACGCGCCCTGGCCGGCGGCGTCGAGGGCGAGACGCAGCATTTCGGCCGAGCCGGCGGCACGGGCGCGCTCGTCGCGCTGCCGGCGCAGTTGCGCGATCTCCTCGTGCAGCCGGTCCGCAACGTCGCTTTGGTCCGCATATGGCGTCTGTGCGATCAGGCGGGCGAGTTCTTCATGATCGTGCAGCAGCGCTACCACGTCCTCGTCCATGGCGATCCGGCGGGTCGAGGTCCAGTGGTGGACGGTGCGCACGAAGGCCAGAAAGGCGAGCAGCAGGTCGAAATCGCGGGGGCCGAGAACCGTGGCGAGAGCTTCCCGTGCGGCCTCCGCGTCGGCGGGCTCCAGAAACACTTCGGTGGCGGCGGCGAAAATGCCGGCTTCGGCCCGGCTTCCGGGCTCGGGCACGCCGGTGCCCGGCATCGCGGCCAGACGGGCAAGGGCGGCCTGGAATTCGGCCCCCTGCAACCTTCCGGGTGCGGAGAGCAGGGCCGCGACCTCCTCCGCCGGCTGGGAGGGCGCGGAGGGATCGCCCGCCGGATGGCCGCCGCGTCCCATCAAGAAGCCCGCATGGCGCGCAAGGCAATATGGCCAGGGGCAGTAACGCGAGAGGTGAACGAACAGGCGTTCCTTGAACAGGGAGGGCAGGGGGCTGTCCAGATAGGCCGACCGGGCGAAGGCCCACAGGCTGCGCACGGCGTCATCGGCGCCCTCATGGACACGGAGGGCGTTCGGAACGTAACCGAGCGTGGCCGCGATGTCTGCCTCGAAGGCGGCTTTTTCGGGCCGGGCCGCGCGGCCGGCCGGGGTCCGGTCTGCCTTGCCGCTTGCCGGGTTCTTTCCGAAATTCATGTAATAATCGTCCTGACTCACAAGTGAGTTCGCCACCCGCCGCGCCGGGTTTCCGGCAATTGCATTTACCAATCCGGCTACGGACCGTTCCCGGACTCGGGGCCGCATCGATATCGATTCATAAGTTAGGGTGCCGTTACAGCTTCGCCAGAGACCGGCAGGGAATTTTCCGGATACAGAGAGAGGTTTTCTGCGCTGTTAAGGGCGTTTTTCCCGGGCGCGGCGTTCCGCCACGCCGTTTCGGGGGTGCCCGTCGCGGCCCGGCACCCCGCCGGCACAACGCGGTCGGGCGTGACACCGGATGGGTAGCTGTCCGTGCCGGCAGGAATCAAGCTGAACCGGTCCGAAATACGCCATCACCCCTGGTGCTCCCTTCCGGGATCTCCTCCATGTTAACGGCGCGGCCGGTTTGATAGTCTAACCGCCATGTTCATTCGCGAAGTCCAACAGGTGCACAACGCCGATACGCGCGGCCAGTGGACGGATTTTGCCCCTCACCGGCAACGCGTGACGCGCGCCCTTCGCAGTCTCGCTCAGCAGCGCCCTGCGCGGCTGGGTATATTCGGCGCCGGCAATTGCAACGACCTCGATCTGTCTGCTCTGGCCGATACCTTCGATCGAATCGACCTGATCGATCTTGACAATGAAGCCCTGGAATTCGGCATGCGCAACCAGGCCGTCTCCGGGCGGAACATTTTTGCACAGGGCGACACCGATATCACGGGCGTCGCGGACCGCCTGTCGGAATGGCGCCCGGACAGGCCCGCCCCGTCCGAAAGCGCCGTCGCGTGCGCCGCGAAAGCCGCTGCCTGGACTCCCGGCATTCCGATGCCGTTCGACGTGACCGCGTCCGCCGGCGTGCTTTCACAACTCGTTCACGGCGTTATCTCCACGCTGGGCGATCATCATGGTGAATTCTTCCGTGTATTGAGTGCGATCCGCAAGCGGCATCTGGGGCTCTTGCTGGAGGCGACGAAACCGGGCGGAAGTGTCTTTCTGAGTATCGAGGTCGTAAGTTCGGACACCTGTCCGCAGATCCTGGAGGCCGGACCGGATAGCCTTGCGC
>JBKHIN010000339.1:0-3714 GCA_046538635.1 Alphaproteobacteria bacterium | reverse complement strand
CTCAGGGAACGGAACCGCAGAACGTGGTTCAAGCGATTGCCCTGGCCGTGCGTAAGGGCGGCCCGAGGAGAGCCCGATGAACGCCCCCGCCTACCGATCCTTCGCCGAGCAGGCGCTGCATTATTTCATGCGTCCCCATGAGGGCGTGCCGGAGCGCCCGATTGACAGCCCCGCCGCCTGGCGCGGGCCCGAAATGGCGGCGCGCCCGGACGTCTGGCAATACGCCTTTACCGATTCGGAGATCGCGGAGATCGAGACGGACGTGGCCGCCGCAAGGGAACGCGGCGTGCCCATGCAGGAGGTCACCGCTTCGGACGTTCCGCTGGCGGAGCTTTCTCCGCGCATCGAGGAATGGCGGCGCGAACTGATGGCGGGGCGCGGCTTTATCCTGCTGCGCGGCCTGCCCGTACGCCGCTGGGGGGACGACTTCAGCGCCTATGCCTATTGGTGCCTGGGCCACCATCTGGGGCAGCCGGGCGCGCAGAACCCGCAGAACGAATTGCTGGGCCATGTGACGGATTATGGCGAGGAAGCCGAAAATCCGGCCGTGCGCCGCTACCGCACGGCGGGCCACATCGCCTTTCACTGCGATCTCGCCGACGCGGTGGGCCTGATGTGCCTGCGCCCGGCGAAATCCGGCGGGCAGAGCCTGATCGCCAGTTCGGTGGCGATTTTCAACGAGATCATGCGCCGCCGCCCGGACCTGATCCCGCGCCTGTTCGAGCCCTTCAGGCTGGACCGGCGCGGCGAGCAGCGGGCGGACGATACCCCCTGGCTGGAAATCCAGCCCTGCTGCTTCGCGGACGGACGATTACGGACCTTCTATCACAGCGACTATTTCCGCTCGGTCACGCGCCATGAGGACGTTCCTCCGTTCACGGAAGCCGAACGGGACATTCTCGATCTTTACGACGAACTGGCGGCCTCGCCGGAGTTTCACCTGCCCATGTGGCTGGAGCCGGGGGACATGCAATTCATTTCCAACCACACGGTCGTGCATGCGCGCACGGAATATGAGGACGGGGAGACGCCGGAAGAGAAACGCCACCTGCTGCGCCTGTGGCTGTCGCTCGATTGATCGGGTGATCCCCAGCCGGGCGCCGCTGAAAAAGGGGATCATAAGAACCGGCTCAGCCCGCTCGCCAGCAGCCAGCCGCCCGCCAGAATCACCACCACCGCAAAAACGCGTTGCAGCAGTCCGCGCCGCGTGCTGAGGCGCCGGGCAAGGCGCGCGCCTGCCATGCCGCCCAGCGCGCCGCCCGCGATGAAGAGCGCCGCCACCTGCCAGTCCACGAAACCGCCAAGGGCGTAGTTCGCCGCCGTGGTGGCCCCGAGCGCGAAGACGGCGAGCAGCGACGTGCCAATGGCGTAAAGAATGGGCATGGCGGTCGCCTTCATCAGCCCGGGGACAATCAGAAATCCGCCGCCGATACCGAAGAAGCCGGAGAGCCCGCCCACGCTCAACCCCGATATGCCCAGGCGCGGCAGAAGACGGGCCACGGTCGCCCGGTCCAGATGGACGTCCGGGTCCTCGGGGGCGTCCGTGCGCCGGAACATGAGCAGGGCCACGCCGATCATCAGCCCGCCGAAGAGCGCCAGCAGCAGGTCCCCGTCCGTCAGCTTGCCGAGCGTCGAACCCGCGGCCGCGCCGCCCGCGCCGAACAGCGCGAAGGCGATGCCGCAATTCCATTTCACGTTTCCGGCGCGGGCATGGCTGACCAGATTGATCAGCGCATTTACCGCAACGGCCACCGCCGAGGTGCCGATGGCGATATGCGTCTCGCCGATGCCCACCAGGTATATGAGCAGCGGCACCGCCAGAATGGAGCCGCCGCCGCCCACCAGCCCCAGCGACAGACCGACAATGGCGCCAGAAAGGACACTGAGCAGCGCGGCCATCAGGCCGAGGCCCGGTTCCACGGCATGAACGAGAGCAGCCGGGCCATCAGGCACGAACCGGTCACGCCGGCGGCGGCAAGTCCCGCGCCCACAAAGGCGGAAAGCGCGTAAAAGCCGGGATGGACCTGCCAGCCCAGCAGTGCACCCAACACGATCAGCGTGCCCGCCGTGATCTGCACCTGCCGCATGATCTCGATGGGCTGCCTGCGGTTCTGGGCAATCGCGAGCCCCGCCCTGCGCCAGGCTTCGAGCCCGCCCTCGACCATGTAGAGGTCGGCGCCCTCAGTACCCGTGCACCCGAACAGCACGTCGGCATTCGACTTCGTGCGCATGCCGGAACGGCAATGGAAGATGACGGGGCGGCCGTCCGCCGTCAGTCCCTCCGTTTTCAGGGTTTCAAGGGGGCGGTGTTCCGAGCCCGGAATATGGGCGCGGGCGCGTTCGTCCGCATCGCGGATGTCGACGAGCACGGCGCCGTCCTCGACCATTCGCGCGGCGGTTTCGGCATCGATGGATGTGAGCATGAGGGGAGATCTCCGTCAGGGTTGGGGGCAGTAAATATCCTTGAGGGTTTCGAGAATGCGGGCGGCGTGAGGGTCCGCCAGCCGGTACCGGATGGTCGTGGCGTCCCGGCGCGTCGCCACCAGCCCGGCCTCGCGCAGCCGGGCCAGATGCTGGCTGAGGGCCGATTGCTGCAGGCCTGCGGCCCGCGTCAGTTCGCCCGCGCTGACCTCGCCGTGCATGGCCAGATGGCAAAGCACGCGCAGCCGCCCCTCATGGGCCATGAGCTTGAGCATGGCGGCGGCCTCGTTTGCGCTTTCCATGAGCGCTTCGATTTCCGATTGTGCGGTCGTGGTCATCGGGCTTCCGTTGGGTTCCGCCTTATTTCAGGTGTTGCTAATTTAGTTTATTCTAATATATAGGTCAAGAGGTCACCCTTGAGAGCGAGGCAGACATGTCAGACGAACCGATCATCCGCCCCTTCTTCGACGAGCAGACATTCACCGTCACCTATCTGGTGGCGGACCCGGGGACCGGCGCGGCGGCGGTCATCGACCCGGTGCTCGACTACAATCCGAAATCGGGCAAGGCCTCGGCGAAACAGGCGCAGGGCGTGCTGGACGAGGCGCAGGCGCAGGGCTGGCGCATCGAGCGGGTGCTGGAAACCCATGCCCATGCGGACCATCTGAGCGCCGCCCCCTATCTCAAGGCGAAAACGGGCGCGCGCGTGGGCATCGGCAAGAACATCACGGAAGTGCAGTCGATCTTCCGGCCCGTCTTCAACGCCACGGACGTTTCCGGCGACGGCTCCGAGTTCGACGATCTGTGGGCGGACGGCGAGAGGTTCACCATCGGCGGGCTGACAGTGGAAGTGCTCGACACGCCCGGCCACACCCCGGCCTGCATTGCCTACAGGATCGGCAACAATGTTTTCACGGGCGACACGCTGTTCATGCCCGATTTCGGTACGGCGCGGGCGGACTTCCCGGGCGGCGACGCGCGCACGCTCTACCGCTCGATCCGGCGCCTGCTTTCCCTGCCGGACGAGACGAAGCTGTGGATGTGCCACGATTACAAGGCGCCGGGCCGCGACCACTACGCATGGGAGACCACGGTGGGCGAGCAGAAGCGCAACAACATCCATGTGGGCGGCGGCGTGACCGAGGACGATTTCGTGGCCATGCGCGAGGAACGGGACGCGACGCTGGACGCCCCCACCCTGCTCCTGCCCTCGATCCAGACCAATATCCGCGCCGGACACCTTCCGCCGGCGGACGATAACGGCGTGCGCTATCTGCGCATCCCCGTGACGCT
>JBKHIN010000338.1:0-3725 GCA_046538635.1 Alphaproteobacteria bacterium | reverse complement strand
CCCACATTCTGCGCCACGGTCCGGTGCGGAAGCAGGCCGAATCCCTGGAACACCATCGCCATGCGCTCACGCCGGAACTGGCGCAGCTCCCGGGCGGGCAGGGCGAGAATGTCCGTATTGTCCACCATCACCCGTCCGCTCGTGGGCTCGATCAGCCGGTTGATATGGCGCAGCAGGGTGGACTTGCCCGAACCCGAAAGCCCCATGACCACCGACACCTTGCCCTCCGGCATGGTCAGCGAGACGTCGTGCAGCGCCACCGTGTGGCCCGTCCGTTCGCGGATTTCCCCTTTGCTCTGCCCCGCCTCCAGCAGATACAGGGCGTGGCGCGGGCGGGGCCCGAAAATGCGCGTCAGTCCTTCGGCCCGGACCGCCATCAGCCGGCTCCCCCGCGCGGCCGCACGGCCTTTTCGTCTCCGGCGCTTTCCAGCCGGTCCGCGCGCCCGCCCCAGGCCTGGGTGATCCGGTCGAGCACGATGGCGATGAGGACGATGGCGAGCCCGGCCGTTACGCCGCGCCCCACTTCCAGCCGGTTGAGACCCAGCAGCACTTCCTGCCCCAGCCCCTGCACGCCGATCATGGAGGCGATCACCACCATCGAAAGCGCCAGCATGGTGGTCTGGTTGATCCCGGCACGGATGGAGGGCAGGGCGAGCGGCAATTCCACCTTGATGAGCCGCTGCCACCAGTTGGCGCCGAAGGCGCGCGCGGCCTCGGCCACATCCCGGTCCACCCGGCGCAGGCCCAGATCGGTCAGGCGCACCAGCGGCGGCGAGGCGTAGATCACGGTCGCCAGAATGGCCGGCACCTTGCCCAGCCCGAACAGGATGATGGCGGGCACCAGAAAGACGAGGGAGGGCAGGGTTTGCATCAGGTCGAGGACGGGCCGCATCATGGTGCGCGCCGTGCCGTTATAGGCCATCAGGAGCCCCGCCGGAAAGCCCAGGAGAACCGCCAGCCCCGTGGAGACGATCATGAGGGAGAGCGTCTGCATGCCCATTTCCCACAGGCCCAGCAGGCCCACGCCGGCCATGCAGCCGGTGACGGCGAGCGCCGCGCCGATGCGCCGGCTGCCCGCCCAGGTCAGCGCGAACAGCGCCAGCAGCACGGCCCACCAGGGGGCGCCGAGAAGCACGGCGTCGAGCGCCCGCAGCCAGCCCGTCAGCACCGTCTTCACGGCGGTGAACAGCCCTGCGAAATTGTCCAGAATCCAGTCGAACGCCTGATCGATCCAGCGCTCCAGAGGGATTCGCCAGTCTTCGGGAAACACCTGCTCGCCCTCTCTTCAGGCCGTAGCGTACCGTCACCGGCCGGTTCGCCGCCATTCAATCACGCCCGGCGCGCCGCGGCAAAGGAGGCCTCAGCGCTCCAGCCGCCAGCGTATGTCGTAGACCATCTCGTAATCGGGCATGGGGACCGCGGCGCCCCGGTTGGATTCCTTGTCCCACCGGACGTCGTAGTTGACGCGGTAGATGCCGTCCGCGGGGGCGACATATTCGAACGTGCCGGCATGCCGCCCCGCATGGCGAAAGCGAATGAATTCGAAATCATCCACCCGCGCGCCCTGAATGATGCGCGAGAGATTGGTCCGGTAGGCGCTGAGACTCATCTGGCCCCGTTCGATGTGGACATTGTAGGTGACGACGATCTTCTGTCCCTGCTCGAGATAAACCTTGTGATGGCGGAAGGGGGCCTGAAGGGCGGAGAGAAATCCTTCCGGCCCCGCCCATTTGGGCATGCCCACATGCCAGACGGTCTGTGTTCCGGCGCGGACCCAGCCCAGTTCCGAATAGCCCAGTTGATTGGGCAGATAGGCCTTTACCGCACCGCCCGCGACCGACCACAGCAGCGCCAGGACGATTACCGCCACTACGGCCGAGCCGGCGACCGCCGCGGCGGACTTTTTGATCGTACTCATTTCCCCCCTTGTGCGCCGTTCCTCCTCTCTTGCGCGCCGGCGCGTTTCAGCGCCGGTTCGCCGGCCCCCGCCGTTTTTCCAGCGCCGCCGCCATGCGCCGGTGCTGTTCCAGGAAGCCCTGCGTCGCCTTGTACTGAAGAATGACGGCCTTGCGCGCCTCGCCCGGCTTGTCGCCATTGCGGATGCGCAGTTCCAGGCTGCCCCACTGGCGCACCAGCCGGTCGCCCGCACGCATGATCTCGCTGAAGCTGCCGTCCGCGTCGCCGGAGGCCTGGCGCAGCGTTTCAAGCTCGTTGAGGCAGCGGCGCAGCCCGGCCACCGCCTCATGGTGCAGTTTGATCTGGTCCTTTCGCGACCGTCCCCGGAAGATCAGCATCCCGTTTCCGCCCGGTTTTCCTGCGCCGGGCGTCCCTGCATGGTGTCTTCGACGGGCGGAGGGCGCGTTATCTGCCCAGTTCGAAGATCTTCAAGGTCTGTTCGCCGCCCTGGAAGTAGGGCTTCGCCCTGGACATGTCCGAAATCCTGTCCCAGGCGTCCAGCACCTTTTCCGCGGTCAGGCCTTCCCGGCCCAGATAGGCGCCCTCGCTCTCCCGGATTTCGGCATGGGAGAAGACGCCCGCGCCCGCGCACAGAATATACCCCGTGGGCGCGTCTTCCGCCACGAGGCAGATGACGCCCGGGGTGACGAATTCGGGCTTGAGCATGGCCAGCGCCTCCTCGGGCATCAGGTCTTCCGTCATGCGCGTCGCGGCGACGGGGCAAATCGTGTTGACCTTGATGTTGTCCTTCTGGCCCTCGATCTTGAGCGTGTTCATGAAGCCCACCTGGCCCAGCTTGGCGGCGCCGTAATTGGTCTGGCCGAAATTGCCGTAGAGGCCCGTGGAGGAGGTGGTCATAACGACGCGGCCGTATTGCTGCTCCTTCATGACCGGCCAGAACGCCCTGGTGACCTTCACCGCGCCCATCAGGTGAACGTCCACGACGAACTCGAAATCCTTCATCTCGATCTTGGCGAAGCTCTTGTCGCGCAGGATGCCCGCATTGTTGATGAGGATGTCGGCGCGTCCGAAGGCGTCGAGGGTCTGTTTGGCGAGATTTTCCACGCCCTTGTCGTCGGTGACGCTGGAACCGTTGGCGATGGCCTCGCCGCCCGCCTGCTTGATTTCCGCGACTACCTTCTCCGCCGCTTCCGACGAGCCGCCGGAGCCGTCCACGGCCGCGCCCAGGTCGTTGACCACCACCTTCGCGCCCCGCTTTGCGAGTTCGAGCGCATGGGCGCGGCCCAGCCCTCCGCCCGCGCCGGTGATAATGGCGACTTTCCCGTCGAAACGCAGCGACATCCGCAAAACTCCCTTACACGACTGAATGACAGCGGCCCTCCGGGGCCAATCGGGCGCTAGTAGGGCGGCTGGCGGGCGGCGCGTCAAGCCTCGCCGGGGCGCGGGCGGGAAGCGGCGCGCGCCCTGTCGCGAACCGGACAGGGTGATGAACGTCACGAAAGTTTCCCGGATCGGCACAAGGCAGCCATGCCGGAATTGCAATTCTCCGGAGGCGCCGAATCCCTACATTCGTCCTTGTCGGCTCCAGCCTGAAACAGTTCGAAACACGAGACGAAACGAGGGATAGAACCATGCGTAAATCGTTGATCTTTCTGCAAGGCGCTCTGCTCAGCCTGGCGGTCGTCGGTTTCTTCGTGACCTCCGGCCAGTTCGGCGCCGGGCTCGTCTGATCCTCAGACGGCCAAGCTCTTCCCATCATCCCCCGGGGGCCGGATGCCGCAAGGTGTCCGGCCTCTGGTGTGTCTGGG
>JBKHIN010000081.1:0-9714 GCA_046538635.1 Alphaproteobacteria bacterium | reverse complement strand
ACGCTACGGGGAGCCGATCCTTTAAGCGGGTCCGCAGAACGGGGACGGTGCGATGCCGAGGTGGGCCGGCTGACTGCCATGAGCGGCGTGGCGCTGGCCATTATCGGCTTCTTTTTCGACGAGCTGAGCCGCAGGCGGTGAATGCTCCATTCGCACTCGGACGATTTGCATCCTGCCCGCAAGGATTGGAGCGTGGACGGACGGCTCCCCTTCCCTCACAGATGCGGCGCTTTGAGCGCAGCGGAGAATCACCCTCTTCGAGCCGGAATACCTCCAAATACCACCGGGGCGGGCGCGGCGGCGCTCAAGCGGCGATTGTCCATCAGGTGCTCCGGCAGGGGCCCAGCCCGTTCAATACCACCCGCCCCACCAGCGCAGGCGCGGCGGCCGGGGCACCACCATGACCGTTTCGGGCAGGCCGGGCCGGCGCCCTTCCCCCGGCGGGGCGACGCCCCCGGTCTCGGGCTCGATCTGAAGCAGGCGCTCGACGCGCTCCTCCGTCGGCGGATGGCTGCGCAGCAGGGAGGGGTCGGGAATGCGCCGCCCCGGATAGACGATCTCCTCCCAGAAGCGCCCCTGACGGCGCTCGATCTTCGCCAGCGCCGAGGCCAGGCCCCTCGGGTCGCCGGTGAGACGCACCGCCCCCAGATCGGCCTCGTATTCCCGCGCGCGGGACAGCGCAAGCTGCAGGAGGCTCATCACGGTGGGTGCGAACACCAGGACCAGCACCAGCCCCCAGGGCACGGGCGCCAGCCCCAGCAGCATCAAGGGCAGGCTGAAAATCAGAAGGAACATGCCGAACCAGGAGAGAATGGCCGTCACCCGGCTCATGGCGTCGGCCAGACCCATGATCCACAGATCCCGGTGCACGACATGGCTGACCTCGTGGGCCAGCACGCCCGCGAGTTCGCGAATGCTCAAGGCACGGATCATGCCGTGGGTGAGCGCGATGGAGGCCGATGAAGGGCTGCCCACCGTAAAGGCGTTCAGGACCGTGCTTGGAATGTAATAGAGGTGGGGTACGGCGGGCAGCCCGGCCCGCCCGGCGATTTCGCGCAACAGCGCGTAGCCGTCCGGAAATTCCTGCGGCGACAGCCGCCGCGCCCCGTAGAGCGCGAGCGCCAGTTCGCCGGGCATCAATGGCGTTATGAGGGCCGCGGCGGCAACCAGCGCCAGCGCCCAGACGGCCCCGGCCACGCCAAGGATCAGCCATCCGCATGCCGCAGCGATAAGCAGCATGCCGGAAACGAGCACCACCGAATGAAGCAGATTGCGCAGTCTGTGAACGGTAAAACGGCTCATGGGCAACGCACACTGCGGCGGGCGACATCGCCCGGGTCACGGAAAACAGCGCCCGCCGGCCTGCGTCACCGTCCCTGCCTTATGCCGCCATGGGCGCCTGCTCGGCCAGGAATTCCGGGCGGGGCTTGTCGCGATCGTAGGGCGCTTGCAGCGTGTTGGCCACGGAGTTGAAGACAAAAAAGGCGTTGGAGCGCGGCCAGGGTGTCATATTGGGCGCGGAGGCGTGGAGCAGGTTGCAGTCGAAGAGCACCACGGTTCCCGCGGGCCCGGACGGCGCGACGATGCCCCCCTCGTCGGCCAGTTCGCCGATCCGCTCGGGGCGGGGAACGCCCACCTGCTGCCGGCGCAGCGAGGTCCGGTAATTTTCGTCCGGCGTTTCGCCCGGGCAGGGCACGAAGCGCTTGTGCGAGCCCGGAATGAACATGGTCGGCCCGTTCAGCTCCGTATTGGTGCTGAGAAAGACCGACGCCGACACGGCGCGCATGTGCGCCATGCCGTCCTCGGCGTGCCAGGTTTCGAAGTCCGAATGCCAGTCGAAACGGTCGCCGTCGAAGGCCGGCTTGTCGTTGACGCGCGACTGCATGACATAGACGTCGCCGCCCAGTATATATTCCGCCACCTGCCTCAGCCGGGGGTGGCGGCCGAGACGTGCGAAGACCGGGCTTTGCCGGTGAACGCGGAAGATCGAGCGGATGGCCTCGGAGTCCGGTTCGCGGACCACGGTTTCCGGTTCCAGCTCGTCCGCGCTCTTGCGAAGCCGTTCCAGTTCGGCCGTGCAGGCCTCGACATCCTCCTGGCTCAGCAGGTCGCGCAGGACCAGAAAGCCGTCGCGTTCGAACGTTTCGATGTCGGATTTCGAGACGAAGCCGGACGGCTCCGCATCCGACCAGATGATGGGGTCATGCCGCGGAACGAAGGAATCCGCGGCGCTGGATCGGGTGGGGTAAAGATCACATCGCATTGTCGCCTCCATCTGTTCGTCCGGCTGCGTGTCATCGCACACCCCAAGCGGTTCCGTGCCTGCCCGCCAACCGGAAGCCGGCAGGCGGCGATGCGGCTAGCCATTCATCCGATTCCGGAGCAAAACCTCGTGTCCGCGATACGAACCATCCGCCTGGGAGGGCACGCCTTAAGGGACGCACCCTGTATCGCCGGCTCCTGACCCCGGAAACGGTCCGCCGCACCGTTCGTTGCGAACGTGCATCGGTCTTCCGCGGCTGGTGCGCGAAACCGCGTGAGGGCTGAAGTGCGCTGCATTCGGCGCCATCCGAACCGATAATTTGAACCGGTTCCGGTTCCCGGCGGCGGCGCCCGCATCCCGGACCTAGGTACGCGGGGCGGTTGTGTCAAGGTGGCGGACACAGGGGCAGCGAGCCCCCGGGCTCATGGACGGCGGAAAGCCGCGGCGCCCCCCGGTATGAAAGATCTGTTGCCGCGAAAAACCTATTGCGCGGCTGCGGGGTTGCCGTCGTCATCCAGCAGGGGATAGGCGCCCGACTCGTCGTGGGTCTCCTTGCCCGACAGAGGCGGGTTGAAGACGCAGATCATGCGCAGATCTTCCTCGGCGATGAGAATGTGCTTGTCGTTCATGTCGAGGGCATAGAGCACGCCGGGCCGGATTTCGTGTTCCGTGCCCGTTTCCTTCTCGATCAGCTTGCCCTTGCCCTCGATGCAGTAGACCGCCTCGAGATGGTTCTTGTACCACATCTCGGTTTTCGTGCCGGCGTACAGAACCGTGTCATGCATGGAGAAGCCCATATTGTCCCGCCGCAGCAGGAGACGCCGGCTGGTCCAGTTCTTGGCGTGGACCTGGCGGTCCGTATTGGCGATATCATCCAGACGCACGACTTTCATGACAACTCCAGATATTAGATGTCAGGTTCACAGGCCGGATATCGGCATGCAGACGCCGGATGCCTTTTGACATCCGGCATCCGGCATCCGGCATCTGATTTTCCGGCCTAGGCCGCCGCCTGCGCCGCCAGTCCGGCGCGCACGGCGACCGCTTCAACGGCTTCCTTGAGGATGTCCAGGCCCTTCTTCAGGCCGTCCTCCTCGATGGTAACGGGCGGAAACAGCTTGACCACCTCGTCATCCGAACCGGCGGTTTCCACCAGCAGGCCGCGCTTGAAGGCTTCCTTCGCCACGGCGCCGCTCAGTTCCCCCGTGGCCATTTCCAGGCCGCACATCAGCCCGCGCCCCTTCACGCGGGCGACGGCCCTGGGATAGTCGCGGGCCAGCCCGTTCAGGACATCGAAGACGGTTTCCGACTTTTTCGCGATCTCCTTCTCCAGGCTGCCGTCCTTCCAGCGCTCCAGCGCCACGGTTGCGGTCACGAAAGCAAGACTGTTGCCACGGAAGGTGCCGTTGTGCTGGCCGGGCTTGAATATGTCGTGCTCCGGCCGGACCAGCGTCAGCGCCATGGGCAGGCCGTAGCCGCTGATCGACTTGGACAGGCAGATGATGTCGGGATCCAGACCGGCCTGCTCGAAACTGAAGAAGGCGCCGGTGCGCCCGCAGCCCGCCTGGATGTCGTCCACGATCAGCAGCATCTTCCATTCCCGGCAGATGGTTTCGAGGCGCTTCAGCCACTCGAAACGGGCCGCATTGATGCCGCCCTCGCCCTGCACCGTCTCCACGATCACGGCCGCAGGCAGGCCCAGGCCGCTGCCGCTGTCGGCCAGCATGGTCTCGAACAAATCGAGCGTGTCCACGCCCTCGCCCATATAGCCGTCAAACGGCAGGCGGAATATGCCGTTGAGGGGCAGGCCTGCGCCCTCGCGCTTCATGGCGTTGCCCGTGGCCGCCAGCGCGCCCAGCGTCATGCCGTGAAAGGCGTTGGTGAAGGAAACGATGGTGTCGCGCCCGGTGATGAGCCGGGCCAGTTTCAGGGCGCTTTCCACCGTGTTGGTGCCCGTGGGCCCCGGGAACAGCACCTTGTGCTTCATGCCGCGCGGCTCGAGAATCACCTCGCGGAAGCGCGTCAGGAAGGTTTCCTTGGCCTCCGTGGCCATGTCGAGGCCGTGGGAAACGCCGTCATTCTGGATGTAGTCGATCAGCGCGGCCTTCATGTCGTCGGGATTGTGCCCGTAGTTGAGGGCGCCCGCGCCGGCGAAGAAATCCACATATTCCCTCCCGTCCTTGTCCCGGATCAGGTGGCCCTTGGCCTTCCCGAACACCTTGGGAAAGGAACGCGAATAGCTGCGCACATTCGATTCGAGTTCTTCGAAAACAGTCATGGTCATGGGATCACGATCCTTGATCTTCTGGGTCAACCGGTCGTGGCCGTAAAGGCCGGAACGCGGCCTTCAGGCGGCCGCGAACGGCCCGATTCGGAACAGGCGCTCGCGCTCATGCCCGGTTCCGGGAAACAGTTCCGGCCCGAAACCGTCCGAGACGCGGCAGGGGGCGCCATAGAGCTTGGCGATACTGCGGAAGAGCGCATCGGACGCCGCATTGTCCGGCGTGACGGTGGCTTCCATGAAACGGACCTCGGGCGGCTGCGCCTCGATCAGAACGTCGAGCACAAGGCGGCCCAGGCCCTTGCCGCGCGCGGCGGGGGAAACGCCCACCTGCCAGACGAACACCGTGTCCGGCTGCTCGGGCGGCCTGAACCCGACGACAAAGCCCTGGACCCGGCCTTCCCGGCGCGCGACCACCACCGTGGAGCGGAAATAATGCGCAAACATCAGATAGGCATAGGGCGTATTGCGCTCCAGCGTGCCGATTTCCGCGATCAATTCCCAGATCTCCCGGCCTTCGCTCGGGCGGGGATGATCGAATTCGAAACCGTCGCGTTCGAGCGGCAGCTTCACCGCCCGGCCGGCCCGCGCCTTGGGGGGCCGCTTGTCCCGATCTTCCGTCCCCTGGAGGTCCATACTTCCGCCAACTAATACAAACACGGTATTGCCGAATGCTCGACGGCAACACCTAATCCAATTAACGATTCGCAAGGCAATTTATCCAGTATTCAGGGAGCATTTAATTGACTGAATACTTTAAGCGCCCTGCTGTCGGCCATTTATATAGTCCGGGCCTCTCCTCTTGTCAAGATCGGGGGCCGGAACGTGACTTGTGGAAATCTTATTTTAACATCGTTAATTTTTCCACGAATTAGCCGATTCCGGCGCTTTGGGTAAGAATGCGTGCCCGGCGCGCATCAATTGTCATGCCACGGCGCCTGTCCGGCAGTTTTCTTTCGGCGGCGCCCGGCCGCGGAACCGGCCGGCGGGCGGCCTCCGGAAGCCGGGGGTAGGAATCCGGCGGTTTTTTTATATATGCTAGGCGCTAACGAACGTTCGAGCGGCGGATGGCGCGGGATTTGCGCGCCGGTACCGCCATGCGCGCTGGGGCGCGCCCTGAGAGCGGCCCGGCAGCCGCGGCCAACTCAACAGATTGCAAACCAATTCCCATGAAAGCGCACACAGTTGAAAAAATCGGCGGGACTTCCATGGCCGATTTTCCGGCCGTATCACGCAATGTCCTGATCGGCGACCGGACGGAAAGCGAACTCTACAATCGGATATTCGTGGTTTCCGCCTATGGCGGCATCACCGACAAGCTGCTGGAACACAAGAAAACCCGCGAGCCCGGCGTTTTCGCACTGTTCACCGGATCGGAATCCGAATGGGCCTGGGGCGACGCCATCACCCGCGTCGGCCAGGAGATGTGCCGGATCAACGCCCGCCTGTTCAAGGACAAGGCCGACCGCAAACTCGCGGACCATTTCGTCAAGGAGCGCACCGAAGGCGTGCGCAGCTGCCTGATCGACCTGCACCGGCTGTGCTCCTTCGGGCATTTCAAGCTGGAAGAGCACCTGCTCACCGTGCGCGAAATGCTCAGCGCCATCGGCGAGGCCCACAGCGCCTTCAACACCACGCTGCTGCTGCAGCGCCAGGGCGTGAACGCCGTCTTCATCGACCTGACCGGCTGGCGCGACGAGACCCAGCCTTCGCTGGACGAACGGATTCTCACCGCCTTCGAGAGCGTGGACCTGTCGTCCGAACTGCCCATCGTGACCGGATATGCGCAGTGTGCGGAAGGCCTGATGAAGAGTTTCGACCGCGGCTACAGCGAGGTCACCTTCAGCCGGATCGCCTGCCTGACCGGCGCGCGCGAGGCCGTCATCCACAAGGAATACCACCTGTCGAGCGCCGACCCGAGGGTTGTCGGCGAGGACCGCGTGCGTCCCATCGGGCGCACCAATTACGACGTGGCCGACCAGCTTTCCAACATGGGCATGGAGGCCATTCATCCCCAGGCCGCAAAGGGGTTGCGCCAGAACGGCATTCCGCTGCGGATCATGAACACGTTCGAGCCGAACGATTCCGGAACGATCATCGACAGCGACTATGTCAGCGAAACGCCGTGTGCGGAAATGATCACGGGCCTGCGCACCATTTACGCCATAGAGGTGTTCGAGCAGGACATGGTGGGCGTGCACGGCTATGACGAACTGATCCTGCAGCAAATCGCCCGCTTCAAGGTCAAGATCGTCAGCAAGGACACCAACGCCAACACGATCACGCATTACGTCTCGGCGCCGCTGAAGAACGTCAAGCGCGTCAGCGCGGTGCTGAAGGAAAAGCTGCCCCAGGCGCAGATCAAGGTGCGCAAGCTGGCCATCGTCTCGGTGATCGGCAGTGACCTGAACCGGAGCGGAATGCTCGCCGACGCCGTTACGGCGCTCGCCGAGGCGGGCGTCGAGGTGACCGCGGCGCACCAGCCCATGCGGCGGGTGGACATCCAGTTCGTAATCGAAGAAGACAATTTCGAGCCGGCCATCAGGGCGCTGCACGAGCGCCTGATCGAAAGTGCGCCGGTACAGGCGCGGGAAGCCGCCTGAGGGGAGAGTGCCGGAGCCGGCCCGTTCTGCTCCGGCAATGGCCTGAACGGGGGAAACAATGCAGACCAACGACGTCGATCCGGCCTTCCTGGAATCGCTGAAAACAGGCTTCCCCTACGATACCGTCGCCAGTTTCGCCTTCTTCCTGCTCATGTTCGTGGGCGTGGGCATCGCCGCGGTCCTGCGCAGCAAGCCCGACCATATCGACTATTACCTCGCCGGGCGCGGCGTGTCGCCGCCGCTCGTGGGGCTGTCCGCCATCGCCACGAACAACAGCGGCTTCATGTTCATCGGCGTCATCGGCTTCACCTACACGGTGGGCCTGGCCGCAATCTGGCTCATGATCGGCTGGATCGTCGGCGACTTCATCGCCTCCATGTTCATTCACCGCAAATTGCGCCAGTTCACGGAACAGACCAACGAGCCCACCTTTGCGGGCGTCCTGAGCCGCTGGAACGAAACCGACTTTACATTCTACCGCAAGCTCATGGGCTTCGTTTCCCTGCTCTTTCTGGGCGTCTATGCGGCCGCCCAGCTGGGCGCGGGCTCCAAGGCGCTGGGCACGCTCTTCGATCTGGACGTGATGGTAGCCGGCGCCGAAATCGACTCCGGCGCCATCATGGTGGCCGTGATCGTCGTGGCCTACAGCGTGGCGGGCGGCATCCGCGCCTCGATCTGGACGGACGTCGCCCAGTCCTTCGTCATGGTGCTCGCCATGGGCCTGCTGCTGACCGTGGCGGTCATGGGCCTGGGCGGCATTTCGGGCGCCTGGGAAGCCATGGGCAGCATTCCGGACGAGCCCCAGTTCCTGAATTTGTTTCCGCCCGACAACGAACTCCTGATTCCGGGCGGCATCGGCATCGGCCTGTTCATTCTGGGCTGGATGTTCGCCGGCTTCTCCGTGGTGGGCCAGCCGCACATCATGGTGCGCTTCATGGCGTTGAAGGATCCCAAGACGCTGGTACAGGCCCGGGTCTGGTATTATGGCTATTTCACGCTGTTCTACTCCATGGCGACCGGCGTGGGCCTGCTGGCGCGCCTCTATCTGCCGGAACTGGCCAATCCGGGGCAGGACCCCGAGATCGCCCTGCCGCTGATGGCCCAGGAACTGCTGCCGCCCGTGCTGGTGGGCCTGATTCTGGCGGGCGTCTTCGCCGCCACCATTTCCACGGCCGACTCCCTGGTGCTGAGCTGTTCGGCGGCGGTCACCCACGATCTGCTGCCCAAACGTTTCGAAACCAGCAGGGAGATGAAATTCGCGACCTTCGGCGTTACGGCGCTGGCCCTCGTCATCACGCTGACCATGCTGGAGAGTGTCTTCTTCATGGTGATTACGGCATGGTCGGTGCTCGCCTCGGCCTTCGCGCCGCTACTGCTGATCTACGCGCTCAATCTCCGCGTCAGCCAGTGGCAGGCGATCACCATGATGGTGGTGGGGGTGAGTGTTGCGCTGGGCTGGCGTTTCCTGCTGGAATGGCACAGTTTCGTGTATGAAGGCTTCCCCGGCATCGTTTCCGGCGTGCTGACCTATTTCGTGCTCCGGCTGATGCCCAATGTGCGCGCGGCGGCCGACGGCGCGGAACTGCGGCGGTTGTAACGCGTGCGCCTGCGAATCGGGCATAATTCCGGAGACGAGGATTTAAGTTTCGGGGACGCTTCCTTGATTCGCTGAACACGCGGCCAAACCGGATTCCGCAAGCGAATTCATAGACCGTTCCCGAAATTGCGCCCATCTGCGCAGGAACCGCAAGCGTATGGACTTCCAGCCGCTCTACCACGGCGACAGGCTGACAATTATCAATCCACAGGGAGATGTGGGCCTCATCACCCTGTGGTCCCCCGTGCGCACGGTTCTGAAGAAACTGGAAAGCCTCGATCCGGACTGGCTGGACCCGGAGCGCAGCCGCATCGCCGTAATCGGCAATCTCTACGGCGACGGCATTCTGGCCATGTTCTGCAACCTGCTGCACAACCCGCAGATCCGCCATCTGGTGGCGGTGGGCGAGGATATGAAACTGTCCGTACCCGATGAAATCAGGGCCTTCCTGAAGTACGGGCTCGAGGATGACGCCATTCTGGGCCGCAACATGAAGCGTGTTTCGGGCACGGCGCGCTTTCTGCCCGTGCCGGAGGGGTTCGACGTGGCGCGGCTTCAGGAACAGGTGAGCTTTCACCATCTGGGCAAGCTGTCGAATCCGGAACTCGCCGGCAGCCTGCGCGATATTCTGGTGAGGGCGCCGCGCAGCGAGCCGGAGGGCAAGCGCATCGCCACCGAACTGAAAGAAGCCTCGGCCGCCGACTTCGCCTTTCTGCCCTCAGACGCGGGCGGCCACCAGGTGATCCGGCGGACGCCGCTGGAAGCCTGGCAGGAATTGATTTTCCGTGCCATGCGTTTCGGCCGGCCGGTGGAACTGAAGAAAGGGCCGCGGCTGGAACTGCACAATGCCAAGGCGGTCATCACCGAGCCTCGTCCGGACCCGGAGGACGCGCTGGCGCAATACGGTTTCGACGCGGAACGCTTCCGGGCCTATCAGCGCAAGATACTGGACCCGGCCCTGCCCGAGGGC
>JBKHIN010000337.1:0-3757 GCA_046538635.1 Alphaproteobacteria bacterium | reverse complement strand
GGGCAGCGAGCCGGGACCATACGGCCTCCACGGAACGCCTGGAGATGCATCCGGATGCCTGCGCCGGGCCGCTTTCAACGATCAGATCCTCGAAGGGCAGCGCGAACAGCCGTACCGCCGTCAGCCCCTGCCCGGCTGCGGGCGCCTCCAGCGCGGGCCGCAGGGCGTCCAGGATCAACTCATGGGGAAGGCCGCTGTCGCCGTCATGGCGGGCCCGTTCGACACAGTCCGCCAGGGCGCGCGCATGTGCGGCGGGCAGACTTTCCAGAAAGTCCGCAAGGCGCTTGCGCGTCTCTTCGGTTATCCTGCCACCGGCGTTCATATTGAGCGTACTCTACACTGGCCCCCGCGGGCCGCCCCGTACCGAAAACCTCCGTGAATCGAAGGCATTAACCTACATTACCATCCGCGGCCATACCTCTTTGGGGAAGGTGTGTCCGCCGTCAACCTGCACGCCATCGCCGTTCTGGCGGAGACTGCGCGAAACGTGCAACACTTGGCCCGATGCTATCACAGCTGCGGGAAGCGCTCTTATTCATATTTCGTGCGATGATGGTTTCCCTGCCGTATCGGGGGCAGACCGGCGGGGACAGCGGGGGACAACGGTGAAGCCCGAGGATTTCAAACGCTGGCGCAAGAGTCTGGCCATGTCCCAGAAGGAGGCCGCCGAGGCGCTGGGCCTGAAGCGGCGGGTGGTCCAGTATTACGAAAAGGGTGAGCGCAACGGCGAGAAGGTGGTCATCCCCAAATCCGTCAGCCTGGCCTGTTTCGCGCTGGCGCAGGGCGTTACCGAATACAGGGGACCGACCCGGCAGGAAGCGCAGGAAATGCGCGCGGCCGCGAAAGACGGGAAGAAGAAGGACAAGGCGGCGGACAAAAAGGGCGGAGAGAAGAAAAAGTAACGCCGCAATCACCTTCCCTTGCTACAGGCCTCCTTGACCCCGGCCTCGCAGGCTTTCCTGAAAAGTTCGCGGGCACGCGCCTTATCCGCCACTCCGCCGCGCTTCCGCAGCATGACGGCGAGCCTGTGGCAGCTTCGCGCATTTCCGCCCCGGCACGCCTTGTCATACGCGGCCCGGGCGCCGGGCAGGTCCTCGGGCCCGCCCTTGCCCTTGCGCCGCATGCCCGCCAGATCGAAGCAGCTCTCCGGAACGCCGCCCTCGCAGGCTTTCGCGTAGGCGGTGCGGGCGCCGGGAAGATCCGCCGGTCCGCCCACCCCCTGCGACAGCATGAGGCCGAGCTGGTGACAGCCGTCGGGATGGTTCAGCCGGCAGGCCTTGTCCAGGGCGTCGCGGGCGCCGGCGAGATCCATTTCTCCGTCCGGACTCCAGCCCGGCGCCCCGCTCAGCATGGCGCCATGAAAATAGCAGCTCTTTGCATGTCCGCTCCGGCAGGTTTCTTCCAGAATGGCGCGGGCGGCGGGCGGGTCCGCCGGACCGCCTTCGCCCTGGATCAGCAGGGTGGCAAGGGCGAGACATCCCGGCCCGGCTGCCGCCCGGCACCTGGCGCCGCAGTCCGGCTCGTCCCGGGCCCGGCAGACCCTTTCCAGATAGGTGCGGGCGCCCGCCTTGTCCTCCGGTCCGCCCTGGCCCTCGAGCAGCAGGAATCCCAGAAGGCCGCAGCCCAGAATGTGACCCTCTTCGCAACCGGTCCTGAAATAGGCCCGGGCCTCGGCGTACTCCCCCCTCTCCTGCGCCGCCACACCGGCGCGCATGGCTTCTTCCCCTTTTTGCCCGTCCGCCGGACGCGCATCGCTCCCGGCCGCCGCGGCCGCGAGCATCGGAACAATCAGAAATGCCGCGAAATGCATGCGGCCCGTCCTCGCTTTCCTGCCGCCTACCCCGCCTCGGTCAGACTCGGCGCCCGGGGCAGGGTGAGTTCGGCGCGCAGCCCCCCCATCTCCGAGCGGCCCAGCTTCAGATTGCCCCGGTAGGCTTTCGCCAGATCGTAGACGATGGACAGGCCCAGCCCCGAGCCGGGCACGGATTCATCCAGCCGCGCGCCCCGCTTGAGCACCCTGTCGCACTGATCCTCCGGCAGGCCTGGGCCGTCATCCTCGATGGCGATGATCATTTCGGCATCCTCCGGCCGCGCGGTGAGGCGCACCTTGCCGCGCGCCCATTTGAAGGCGTTGTCCATCAGATTGCCGACCATTTCCTCGAAGTCGTGGCGTTCGCCGCGGAAGGCGAGGCCCTCGGCCACGTCGACTTCCAGCTCCTTGCCGTCGTCGCGGTGGATTCGCCACAGCGTGCGGCCGATGGCTTCGATCACCTGGCGGGCCTCCGTACGCGCCCCCAGCACCAGCCCGGAGGCCGCCGTGCGGGCCCGCGCCAGATAGCGTTGCACCTGGCCGCGCATGGTCTCCGTCTGGCGCAGCACGATGTCCGGCAGGCCCTGGGAACGGGAGGCGGCCTCGTTGGAGAGCACGGTGAGCGGCGTCTTCAGCGCGTGGGCGAGATTGCCCACCTGGATGCGCGCCCGCTGGATGAGGTCTTCGTTATGGTCAAGCAGACTGTTCAGCTCTTCCGCCATGGGCTTGATTTCATAGGGCAAAGAATCCGCGTCGATGCGCCGTGCCCGGCCCGAGCGGATGGCGGACAACTCCCCGCGCACGCGCCGCAGGGGGCTGAGGCCGAGGCGCAGGATCAGCAGCACCGCGATCACGAAGCCCGCCGCCATGAGGCCCAGCGCCGCCCACATGGCGCGCTGCACATTGCCCGCTTCGGCCAGCACCTTGCCGCGCTCCACGCCCACCGCGATGATGTAAGGTTCGGCATTGCCCGGCAGCCGCACGCTGGCGTAGAGCACGCGCACGGGCCGCTCCTCCTCGTTCTGGGCGTCCAGCAGCACGTCGTTGGCGTAGATGCGTTCGCCCTCGTCAGGCACCTCCTCGATGGGCAGGCTGAAGCGCGGACCCAGAAGGGAATTGGACTTGAGCAGGATTTCGGGCCCGTTCTCGCCGGGCAGCATGACCTGCCAGTAGAACTCCGAGCGCACCCGCGTGAAGGGCAGGTTCTCCACCGAGCCGATATGCTCCGCGCGGAAGAGCGCCGCCGTCATGTTGTCGATTTCGTCCTCGAGCCTGGCGTCGAAAATTTTCACCAGCGAGCGCTGGAAAAGGACGGAAAGGGCGGGCCCGCCCACGGCCAGCGCCAGCAGCGCCCAGATTCCGGTAATGACCGCAAAGCGGAAGGCAAGGGAATCGGTGCGCACCGTCAGGCCCCGGCGCGGGGCGCGGCGTCATCCTTGCCGGAAGGGGTATCGAGACAATAGCCCAGCCCCCGCACCGTGTGAATCAGATCCGCCCCCAGCTTCTTGCGGATACGGCCCACGAACACCTCGATCGTGTTCGAATCCCGGTCGAAATCCTGATCGTAGAGATGCTCCACCAGTTCCGTGCGCGACACCACTCTCCCCTGGTGGTGCATGAGATAGGCGAGCAGCCGGTATTCGAGCGAGGTCAGCTTCACGCTCTGCCCGTTCACCGCCACCCGGGCCGAGCGCGTGTCGAGCCACAGCGGCCCGCATTCCAGTTCCGGCGAGGCGCGCCCGGCCGAACGGCGCAGCAAGGCCCGCAACCGGGCCAGCAATTCCTCGGTATGGAAAGGTTTGGTGAGATAATCGTCGGCCCCGGCGTCGATGCCCGCGACCTTGTCGCTCCAGCGGTCCCGCGCCGTCAGGATGATGACGGGTACGTCCCGCGCCGCCCGGCGCCACTCCTCCAGCACCGTCACGCCGTCGACCTTGGGCAGGCCGA
>JBKHIN010000336.1:0-3762 GCA_046538635.1 Alphaproteobacteria bacterium | reverse complement strand
GCTCGCCTTCGTGCCGCCCCCGCCCGGTCCCGGGCCGCATACCGCCGGACGGGGGGCGACGGCGCCGCCGCTGGGCGAAAACGGCGAAATGGAAAAGGCCGTTCCGAAGGATGCTGCCGACGGCCCGGCCTTCCGGAGGCCGATCTTCGTGCCTTCGCGCCGCCTGCAGGGCGGCGGCCCCGGCGGCGTGGAGGGCCTGAAGCTCAGGGCCGTCTTCATGGGGCCCGGAACGAAGAAGGCGCTGGTGGAGATCGCCCCGGCGCGGGAAACCCTCTGGGTTACGCCGGGGCAGGAAATTGCGGGCTGGCAGGTGGAGGAAATTCACGCCGAGCATGTGATCCTGTCACGCCGCGACGGCCGCCGCACGCTTGAACTGGAAAAGCCCGAAGAGGCTTCCGGGCGTGCACGGACATCCTCACGGCATCGGGGCCGGAATACGGCGGATACGGAAAAGGTGCGGACGTCAAAACAGCCGGAATAAGCGGCGAACGGTCCGGACGGTAAAGAGTGGATCTGGAGGGGTTTGTTGATGTGGGGACGAAGCAGGCATAACCCGAAGCGGCCGCATGAGAGGGCGCGCCGGGCGGCAATCGCCGTCCTGTGCCTTGCCGCAGCTTCGTGCAGCAGCCGCGACGCGCAGGAAACCGCTGCACCGCGCCCTTCCCTGCCCGAGGCATCTTCCTATGCCGGAGTGCCCGGCGGCACGGACGGCGCCCGGCGCGAGGCCGGTTCGGGCACCTCGCTCTCGGGCACACGGGCAGAGGCGAAAGTTTATCCGGGTACGGGCGTATTCCTCAGCTCTCCGAAAGGCGGCGAGAAGGAACCGGGAACGGGCGAATATACGGTCAATTTCGTCAATGCCGATATCAGGCAGGTGATCGACCGGATTCTCGGCGACGTTCTGAAGGCGAATTACGTCATCGAGGACGAGGTATCGGGGAACGTCACCATACAGACGTCCAGTCCGGTAAGCCGTGAAGACCTCATTCCGATTCTGGAGTCCGCGCTGAGCGCCCGGGGCGGATCGCTGGTGGAGGACGGCGGAGTCTACCGGATCGTGGCGGCCGAAAACGCGTCGCGCGCGGCCGGTCTGCCGGACCCCTCGGCACTGGGTTTCGGCATCCGCGCCGTTCCGCTGGAATTCGTTTCCGCTGCCGAAATGAAGAAAATTCTCGAACCCATCGCTCCGGAGGGAGCGATCCGGCGGGTGGACCGCCACCGGAACATGATCATGCTCGCCGGCACCAGCCGTGAACTGAGCAACATGATCGAAACGGTCCGGCTGTTCGACGTGGACTGGCTGAAGGGCATGTCCTTCGCCCTGCTGCCCGTCCGGTCCGCGGAAGCGGAGGCGGTGGCGCAGGAACTCAAGACCGTATTCGCGGCGGAGGAAGGCGGGCCGGGCGAAGGCATGGTGCGCTTCGTACCGGTGAAACGCCTCAACGCCGTTCTGGCGATCTCGCCCCAGGAGCGTTACGTGCGCCGGGCCGCCGCCTGGGCGGAGCGTCTCGACCGGTTCAGCGACGACTCGGGCAAGCAGCTTTTCGTTTATGACGTACAGAACCGTCCGGCTGCGGAACTTGCGGAACTGCTGCAACAGGCCTTTTCCGACCGGCCCGCGCGCCGTGAGCGGCGGGAGGAGGACGTGGCGCCGGGCCTGGAACCAGCGACGCTCACACGAGAGGCCGATGCGCCCGAAGGCGACTCCGCCGCGGAGGATGCGCCGCAGGCCCCGCCGCCGGACTCGCGCCGCGACCGGACCAGGTCCGTCGTCGAGTCCGAACGTCTGCGCATCTTCGCCGACGAGTCCAACAATTCGCTCGTCATCATCGCCACGCCGCAGGATCACAAGCTGGCGGTCAAGATGATCGAACGGCTGGACGTCATTCCCAACCAGGTGCTCCTGGAGGCGACCATCGCCGAGGTCACGCTGGAAGATGAACTCTCCTACGGGCTGCAATGGTTTTTCCGCAGCGGCGAGTCCGAATTCCAGTTTACGGAATTCGAAGGGGTCGGGCCGGAGACACCCCTTGTGGATTCCGTGTTCCCCGGTTTCTCCTGGCTGTTCTCGGGCAGCGACGTGCGCGTGGCCCTCAACGCCATTTCCAGCCTGACGGATGTCAAGGTGATCTCCTCCCCTACCCTCATGGTGCTGGACAACAAGACGGCCACATTGCAGGTGGGCGACGAGGTCCCTGTCGTGACGCAGTCGGCCGTGAGTGTGAACGATCCGGACTCACCCATCGTCAACTCCGTGAACTTCCGTGATACGGGCGTCATCCTGAAGGTGACGCCGCGCGTCAATGAAAGCGGCGTGGTGCTGCTCGACATCGAGCAGGAGGTGAGCGACGTGGTGCAGACGACCAGTTCGGGCATCGACTCGCCGACCATCCGCCAGCGGCGCATCCAGACGACCGTGGCGGTGCACAACGGCGAAAGCCTGGCGCTGGGCGGCCTGATCCGCGAATCCGACGGGCGCAACCAGTCCGGCGTTCCCCTTCTCAGCCGCGTGCCGGTTCTCGGTAATCTCTTCAAGTCCAAGACGGACACAAGAGACCGCACGGAACTCCTGGTACTGATTACCCCGCGCGTCGTGCGCAATCAGGGCGAGGCGCGCGCCGTCACCGAGGAACTGCGCGGCCGGCTGCGGGCGCTCAAGCCCCTGGGAGAACGGATCGAATGAGCGGCCGCGTGGAACGGGATGACCCGGAAGGACCGGGCTCCCGGCCACAGAAAGATCCACCGCGCCTTGTGCGCCTCCGCCCCGGGGAACGGGGCGTGGCGCTGATTCTGGTTCTGTGGTTGCTGGTTCTGCTCTCCGTCATCGTGCTGAGCTTCTCGGGCACGGCGCGCACGCAGGCCGTCATTGCGCGCAATCTTCTTGACAATACGCAGGCGCGCTGGCTGGCGGATGCCGGCGTGCGTTTTGCGGCCCGGCGGCTGTGGCTCGCGGACGCCGATCCGGCCGCGGAAAACATGGCAGAGACCTGGCGGTGCCGTTTCGGCCCGGGACGCCTTTCGATCTCTATACAGAACGTGGCTGGTTTGATCGATTTGAACGCCGCGCCCCCGGATACGCTTTCACGCCTGTTCGCCACCGCCGGACTGGAGGCGGCGGATGCGGCCCGCCTCGCAACCATCGTGGCCGATTTCCGCGACAGCAACGACAGGAGGCGCACGGACGGGGCCGAAGCGGAAGATTACGCCGCCGCGGGGCTGCCGCATGGTCCCAAGAATGGCGAGTTCCGGGCGGTCGAGGAGCTGGAACAGGTTCTGGATATGCCCTCCGGTCTGATTGAACGGGTCCGGACCGCGGTGACCGTCCACAGCGGGCAACCCGTCCCCGATCTCGGCCTCGCGCCGCCGCTCGTCCGGCTGACATTCGGCCAGGATCCCGAGCGCCCGCCCGCCGAAGGCAGCCCGCTGCCGAAGCGCGGGGATGCCGTATTCCGCATTACCGTGACGGCAAGAACGGACTCCGGCGCCCGGTTCACGCGCGTCGCCGTGCTGGCGGTACGCGGCACGCCCTGGACCGGCTATCGCGTGTTGCAATGGGGCCGCGCTCCGGAAAACGGCCGTTCCCTTTCCAATGGCGAACGGCGATCCTGCTGATGCAACCAAGGCTGGCTGGGCTTCGTAGCTGCTCGCCAAAAGAGTTGCTCCTGATCATTAACGAAACTTAATTTCATTTTTACACGCTCTACTTTTGCGAAAGTTATCCTTCCAATGCAACCCGAACTATTGTATACATTAACCCTGGTG
>JBKHIN010000080.1:0-9718 GCA_046538635.1 Alphaproteobacteria bacterium | reverse complement strand
GATTGACACCAGATTGTGCCGCGGCATGGAAAAGGCCGTGGCGGCCGCGGCGCGCGATGCAGCCAGGGACAAGCAAGGCGGCGCCGTCGTCCTGCTGTCGCCCGCATGCGCTTCTTTCGATCAGTATGCGCACTTTGCGGCGCGCGGTGACCACTTCAAGGCCTGCGTTGCCGGACTGGGCCGGGCCCGGGGGGCGGCGTGATGCGCTTTTCCCGGACAGATCGTTCGCCGCTGTCCCTGTGGTGGTGGAGTGTGGACCGCTGGTCGCTGGCCATCGTCCTCATGCTGCTTGCGGCGGGCCTCGTGCTGTCGCTTGCGGCCAGTCCCGTCATTGCCCGCAAATATGATCTTGAGGGGTATTATTTCGTTTTGCGGCACCTGATGTTTGTGCTCGCCGCCTGCGGGCTGATGTTCGGCGTGTCGCTGCTCGAGCCTCGTCAGGTGCGCCGCCTGGGCTGGATTGTGCTGGGATTAAGCTTTCTGGGTGTGCTGCTGACCCTGTTCATGGCCGCGCCCGTGAAGGGCGCCCGCCGATGGCTCGACCTGGGCCCCTTCGCCCTGCAGCCGTCGGAATTCATGAAGCCCGCCTTCGTCATCGCCGCCTCGGCGCTGCTCGCGGCGCGGGCGCGCCTGCCGGGCTTTCCGGGTATCGGCCTGACGCTCCTGATCTACGGCGCTCTCGTCCTGCTGCTGGTGCGCCAGCCCGATGTGGGACAGGCGGTGCTGCTCACCGCGCTCCTGGCGCTGCTGCTGTTTCTCTCCGGCCTGAGCTGGCGGGTGGTGGCGCTGGCGGCGGCGGCCGCTGGCGGGGGCCTCGTCATCGCCTACCGCACGCTGCCCCATGTGGCGGAGCGCATCGACGCCTTTGTGAACCCCGCCGCCCACGACACGCTGCAGGTGGACCGCTCGCTCTCCGCCTTCATGCAGGGCGACTGGTTCGGAAGGGGGCCGGGCGCGGGCTCGATCAAGGAGAATATCCCCGACGCCCATACCGATTTCGTCTTCGCCGTGGCGGCGGAGGAGTTCGGCTTCGTTGCATGCATGGGGCTGGTCGCGCTATTCGTGGTGTTCGTGCTGCGCGGCCTCGCCCGGGCCTTCCGCGAAACGGACTTTTTCACGCAACTCGCGGCCTCGGGCCTCACCGCGCTGATCGGCGTGCAGGCCATGGTCAACATGGGCGTCGCGCTGCAATTGCTGCCGGCAAAGGGCACCACGCTGCCCTTTCTGTCCTATGGCGGATCATCCCTGATGGCGCTCTGCCTGTCCGCCGGGCTGCTGCTGGCATTGACGCGCCGGAGGCCGGGAAAGGCCCTGGCGGGGGAGGTATGGTGATGACCGGGACGCCGGGCGATCAGACCGGGCGCGCCGTCGTGATTGCGGCGGGCGGCACGGGCGGGCACCTGTTCCCGGCCCAGGCGCTGGCGCAGGAACTGGCGCGGCGGGGATACGCCCTTCATCTGGTTACGGACGAACGGGGGCGAACCTACACCTCCGCCTTTCCCGATGCGCAGATTCACATGGTGAACGCGGCCACCTTCGCAGGGCTGGGGCCCGTGGGCCGCGTCGCCGCCATGGGTAAGATCGGCGTGGGGCTTGCGGGCGCGGTGGGCCTGATGGGCAGGCTGAAGCCCGCCGCCGTCATCGGCTTCGGCGGCTATCCGTCCCTGCCCGCCATGGGCGCGGCCATTCTGCGCCGCCTGCCCACCTGCCTGCATGAGCAGAATGCCGTGCTCGGACGGGTCAACCGGGCGCTCAGCCGCCGGGTGGACGTGATCGCGGGCGCCTTCGACACCATGCGCGGCCTGGACGACAGGACGCGCGCGCGCTTCGTGGCGACCGGCAACCCGGTGCGCGACGCCATCCGCGCCGCCGCCGGTTCCCCTTACGAAGTTTCGGAGGAGGGCCAGCCCTTCCGCCTGCTGATTTTCGGCGGCAGCCAGGGCGCCCATGTCTTCAGCACGCTGGTGCCGGAGGCGCTGGCCGGGCTCGACGCCGCGCTGCGGGGCCGCCTGAGGATCGTGCAGCAATGCCGCCCGGAGGATCTGAACGAGGTCCGCACGGCCTATGAAACGGCAGGCATCGAGGCCGAACTGGCGCCCTTTTTCGACGACATGGATACGAAACTGAAGCAGGCCCATCTGGTCATTTCCCGGGCGGGCGCCTCCACGGTGACGGAGCTTGCGGTCGTCGGGCGGCCCGCCATCCTCGTGCCGCTGCCCTCGGCGATGGACGATCACCAGACGGCGAACGCCGAGGCGCTCACCAAGGCGGGGGGCGGCTGGCTGATGCAGCAAGGCGATCTGAGCGCGGATCACCTTGCCGCGCGCCTGACGGAGTTGATGAACGATCCCGCCCGGCTGGCGCAGGCCGCGGGCGCGGCGCTCACGGCGGGGCGGCCGGACGCGACGGCGGAACTGGCCGATCTCGTGGACCGGCTGGCGGAGCAGGGCCGCGCGGGGGCGCTGTTGCCGCGCGCGCAGGAAGCGGCGCAGGGGTAGTTGCGATGCGGACGATCCCCTTCGATATCGGTACGCTCCATTTCGTCGGCATCGGCGGCATCGGCATGAGCGGCATTGCCGAGGTCATGCACAATCTGGGCTACCGGATCCAGGGCAGCGACGTGGTGGAGAACGCCAATGTCACGCGCCTGAAAGAGCTGGGCATTCCCATCCAGATCGGCCAGAAGGCGGAGAACATCCGCGATGCCCGCGTGCTGATCGTCTCCTCGGCAATCAAGGAAGACAATCCGGAACTGGTCGCGGCGCGCGAGCGCAAGCTGCCCGTCGTGCCGCGCGCGGAGATGCTGGCCGAACTCATGCGCCTGAAATGGTGCGTCTCCGTAGGCGGAACGCACGGCAAGACGACGACGACCTCGCTCGTCGCCAGCATGCTCGACGCCGCCGGGCTCGATCCCACGGTGATCAATGGCGGCATTATCAACGCCTACGGCACCAATGCGCGGCTCGGTTCCGGCGACTGGATGGTGGTGGAGGCGGATGAATCCGACGGCACCTTCGTCAAGCTGCCTTCCACGATGGCCGTGATCACCAATGTGGATGCGGAGCACATGGATCACTACGGCGATTTCGATACGCTGCGGGACGCCTTCCGCATCTTCATCGAGAATCTGCCCTTTTACGGCGTCGGCGTGCTGTGTCTCGATCATCCCGAAGTGCAGGCCATGATCGGCCATATCGATGACCGGCGCATCGTCTCCTATGGCCGCAGTCCGCAGGCGGACGTTCGCGGCGTGGATATTTCCTGGGACGGCGGCGTGTCGCGTTTCGCGGTGACTTTCAGCGAGCGCGTGCGCGGCGGCGAGCGCAAGCTGGACAATCTCAGCCTGCCCATGCCCGGCACGCATAATGTGCTCAATGCCGTGGCGGCGGTGGCGGTGGCCGTCGAAATGGGCGTTCCGGACGAGTCGATCCGCACGGCGCTGGCCGGATTTTCCGGCGTCCGCCGCCGCTTCACCCGCACGGGGGAATGGAACGGCGTTACCGTCATCGACGACTACGGACACCACCCGGTGGAGATTGCCGCGGTGCTGAGGGCCGCCCGTCAGACGGCGGAGGGAAAGGTGATCGCGGTGGTGCAGCCGCACCGCTATTCGCGCCTCGCCGGCCTGTTCGAGGAGTTCTGCACCTGTTTCAACGATGCCGACACGGTGGTCGTCGCCGACGTCTATGCGGCCGGGGAAACGCCCATCGACGGCGTGGACCGGGACGGCCTGGTGCAGGGCCTGCGCGCCTATGGCCACCGGCGCGTGCTGCCGTTGGAGAACGCCGACGCGCTGGCGCCCGTGATCCGCCGCGAGGCGCGCCCCGGCGACCTGGTGGTCTGCCTGGGCGCGGGCAACATTACGGCGTGGGCGAACGAGTTGCCGGAGCAGTTGAAGGAATTGAAAACGTAGGGCGGGTCTTGACCCGCCATTTGGAGGATGCGGCACATTCGGATGGCGGGTCCGCTTCGCTTGACCCGCCCTACGAGGGACCTTTTTGTTTTGGAGAAACCTGAACCGTGAGCACAAACGCCGCCATAGACATCAGCGTGCTCGAACGCCTGCCGGAGGTTCGCGGGAACCTGCGCGCGGGCGCGGCGCTCGCGCCCGTCACCTGGTTCCGGGTGGGCGGCCCGGCGGATGTGCTCTTCCTGCCGAAGGATACGGACGATCTCGCCCACTTCCTTCAAGGGACGCCTGCGGATATTCCGGTCACGGTGGTGGGCGTGGGCTCCAACCTGCTGGTGCGCGACGGCGGCATTCCGGGCGTTGTTATCCGGCTGGCCAGGGGCTTTGCGGACATCAGCATCGAAGAGGGCAACCGCGTGCGCGCGGGCACGGCGGCGCTCGATGTGGCGGTGGCGAAGGCGGCCGCCGAGGCGGGGCTCGAAGGGCTCGAATTCTATCGCGGCATTCCGGGCAGCATCGGCGGCGCGCTGCGCATGAATGCGGGCGCCTATGGCGGCGAGACGAAGGACGTGCTGGTGGAGGCCGTGGCGCTGGACCGGCAGGGCGAACGCCATGTGCTCACCGTGGACGACATGGGCTATGCCTATCGCCATTCCGCCGCGCCGGACGACCTGATTTTCGTCGAGGCGGTGTTTCAGGCCCGCCCCGGAAACCGTGATGAAATTCTGGCGCGCATGGAGAACATCACCTCCTCGCGCGAGGCGACCCAGCCCATCCGCACGCGCACGGGCGGCAGTACCTTCAAGAATCCGGACCCGGAGCAGTCCGGCGGCCGCAAGGCGTGGCAACTGATCGACGCGGCGGGCTGCCGGGGCCTCACGCGCGGCGGCGCGCAGGTATCGGAATTGCACTGCAACTTCCTCGTCAATCATGGGCGAGCCACGGCGGCGGACCTGGAAGCCCTCGGCGAGGAAGTGCGCAGGCGGGTTGAGGAAACGAGTGGCGTGCGGCTGGAATGGGAAATCCGCCGCCTGGGGAGGAGTTGATGACGGATACGGCGCGCGGCGAAATTCACGTGGCGGTATTGATGGGCGGCCTGTCGGCGGAGCGGGAAGTCAGTTTTGTGACTGGCCGGGCCTGCGCAGCCTCGCTGCGCGAGGCCGGCTATCGCGTCAGTGAAATCGACACCGGCCACGATCTGGCGCTGCGTCTGGCGGAGGTCAAGCCGGACGTGGCGTTCAACGCGCTGCACGGGCCGTGGGGCGAGGATGGCCGGGTTCAGGGCGTGCTGGAGATGGCGGAAATTCCGTATACCCATTCGGGCGTGCTCGCCTCCGCGCTGGCGATGGACAAGGAACGCGCCAAGGCCGTCTTCCGGCAGGCGGGGATTCCGGTGGCCGAAAGCATGGTGGTCAACCGGCTGGAGGCGGCCGGAACCCATCTCATGGCGCCGCCCTATGTCATCAAGCCGGTCAATCAGGGCTCCAGCGTGGGCGTCTTCATCATCCGGGAAGGCGACAACCGGCCGCCGGGCAAGCTGGGCACGGACGACTGGGCGCTGGGCGATGACGTGATGCTGGAGAAATTCGTGCCCGGACGGGAACTGACGGTCACCGTCATGGGCGGGCGCGCCCTGGCGGTCACGGAAATTCTCACCGGCGCGGCCTTCTATGACTATGACGCCAAATACGCTTCCGGCGGCTCCAGCCACATTCTGCCCGCTCCCGTCAGCGACGAGGTCGCCGCAACGGCCACGGATCTCGCCCATCGGGCTCACAGCGCGCTGGGCTGCCGGGGCGTGACGCGCAGCGATTTCCGCTTCGACGACCGCGAGGGCGGGCAGGGGCTCATCCTGCTCGAGATCAACACCCAGCCCGGCATGACGCCTACCTCGCTGGTGCCCGAACAGGCGGCCCATGAGGGCATGTCGTTCACGGAGCTTGTCACCTGGATGGTGGAGGATGCTTCATGCGGAAGGTGAAGGTTACGCGGCCCGAGAGGAAGCGGGTTGAGCCGGGGGCCGCACTGGCCCGGCTGCGCTACCGCGTCCGGCGACTGGCTTTGCGCCTGCGGCCCGCCGGCATCGCGCTGGCTTGCGTCCTGTCCGTGGGCGGACTCTATATGTTGTGGTCCGGCGGCATGTTCGACCGGGTTCTGAACGCCACATCCACCGCGCTGGCGGAAACTGCCGTGCAGCAGGGGTTCCGTGTGCGCACGGTTCATGTGGAAGGCAACAGGCTGACGTCCGCCGTTGACCTGTCCGGCGCCATCGGCGTCGGCGAAGGCGACGCCCTGATGCAGACGGATCTCGAAGCCGTCCGCGAACGGGTGGAAAAACTGGGCTGGGTCGCCAATGCCCGCGTCTCGCGGAACTGGCCGGATACGCTTTTTGTGGCGGTCGAGGAGCGAAAACCGTTTGCAATTTGGCAGTATCGGGAACAACATCGGTTGATTGATCGTGCGGGAACGGTTATTCCGGGAGTGGCGGCCGGTTCGTTCGGACATTTGCCCCAGGTCGTGGGCGACGGGGCGAATGTTCATGCCGCGGAATTTCTGGCGCTGCTCGAGGCGCGGCCGGTCCTGCAGGGGCGTGTGCGCGCGGCCAGCCGTATCGGCGAACGGCGCTGGAACCTGATTCTGGACGGCGGCGTCACCGTGCGCCTGCCGGAGGGCCGCGAGGCCGAAGCACTGGATGAATTGATCGCGCTGGAAAAGGAACACAACATTCTGGCGCGGGGCGTGTCGATGATCGACATGCGGTTTACGGACCGATTGATCGTCCGGCTCGAAGAGGGGCGCAAACCCGCCTCCGCAAAAAAGAAGCCGGGCACGGGTAAGATGGCAGGTGACAGGGAAGCATAGGAGTAGAACTGGACACTTGACGGAGTGTGATCCCGATGCCGGGCACACAAGGCATTGTCGCCGCCATCGATATGGGTACGGCCAAGGTGGCCTGTCTGATCGGCCGCGTGGAACGCGCCGCCGGCGGTCAGCGCCGCATCCGCGTTCTGGGCGTGGGCCAGCATGAAGCGCAGGGTATCGACCGGGGCGCGGTGGTGGACCTGCGCGCGGGCGAGGACGCCGTGCGCTGCGCCGTGGAAGCCGCCGAGGAAATGGCGGGCGTGCGCATCCGCAAGGTCCATGTCAATCTGTCCACCGGCACGCTGACAAGCTGGCGCACGGGCGTTGAAATTCCCATCCCCCCGAGGGAAATCACCACCAACGATCTGCACCGCGTGCTGAGCGAGGCGCGCGCCCGCCTGCCCCTGGGCGGCCGGGTGCTGGCCCATGCCGTGCCGCTGGGCTACTCCGTGGACGGCGTGCAGGGCATTCGCGATCCGCGCGGCATGGCCGGGCGCCGGCTGGGCGTCAACCTGCATCTGGTGACGGCCGCGCCCGCACCGTTGCGCAATCTGAAACTCTGTATCGAACGCGCCTTTCTGGACATTGCGGGGCTGGTGGCCACGCCCTATGCCGGCGGGCTCGCCTGCCTGGTGGAAGACGAGATGCAGATGGGCGCCACGCTGATCGATCTTGGGGCGGGCACGGTGTCTCTCGCCCGCTTCCGGAACGGGCGGCTGGTGGACGCGGGCATGCTCAATGTGGGCGGCGGGCACGTCACCCGCGACATCTCGGCCGGCCTGTCGACGCCTCTGGAACATGCCGAGCGGCTGAAGACGCTGCACGGCAACGCCCTGCCGGGGCATACGGACGACCGGGAATATGTGGACGTACCCCAGATCGGCGACGAGCCGGGCGCCATCCCGGCGCGCGTTCCCCGTTCGCTCCTGATCGGGATCATCCGGCCCCGCATGGAGGAGATTTTCGAACTGGCGCGCGACCGTCTTGCGGAGAGCGGCGAAGGCCTGCCCGCCTCGCGCCGGATCGTGCTGACGGGCGGGGCCAGCCTGCTGCCGGGCGCGCGCGAGCTTGCCGAACGCATCCTGAACGCGCCCGTGCGGCTCGCCCGGCCCAATGGCATCGACGGGCTGCCGGAGACGGTGAACCCGGCCGGATTTTCCGTCTGCGCCGGTCTGGCGGCCTGGGCCGTCCGCGCCCCGATGGAAGCGCCGCGCCGCGCGCCGGGGCGGAAAGTGTTGCCGCGCTTCATCCGTGCGCGGCGGACGGGCCTCGTGGCCCGCTGGATGAGGGCCGTGTTTTGAGATTGTTAACCTTGAGTGCCCGTACTGATCGTCGAATAAAGGCGAAAGGTGTTGCAGATCAGATTGGATATGGAGACAGGAGCGAATTGTGATCAGCTTGAACCGCTCGGTCCCCTTTTCCGCTCTCCCCGGCGTAGGCCGGGGTCCAGAGCGCACGGCCAGGCCGTTACCCGGGGCACTGGATCCCGTCCTTCGACGGGATGAGCGGTGGAGTGGTCCGGAGACAGAACATCCACATCGGGTTGATCCCGCATGATTGGAGATTGATTTAGAGTTTGGAGGGCGGACGATGACGACAGAGCACAAGGCGGATTTTTCCGAGCTGAAGCCCCGGATCACCGTTTTCGGTGTCGGCGGTGCGGGCTGCAACGCAGTCAACAACATGATCCGGGCCAATCTGGAAGGCGTGGAGTTCGTGGTCGCCAATACGGACGCCCAGGCGCTCGCCCAGTCCTCGGCCCAGAAAAAGCTCCAGATGGGCGCCAGCATCACCGAGGGCCTCGGGGCGGGCTCGCGGCCCGAGATCGGCTGCGCGGCGGCGGAGGAATCCCTGCCCGAGATCATCGACAATCTGGCGAACTCGCACATGGTCTTCATCACCGCGGGCATGGGCGGCGGCACGGGCACCGGCGCAGGCCCGGTCATCGCCCGCGCCGCGCGCGACCAGGGCATCCTGACCGTCGGTGTGGTGACGAAGCCCTTCCACTTCGAGGGCGCGCGGCGCATGCGCATCGCCGAGGCCGGGGTGGAGGAACTGCAGCAATATGTGGACACGCTGCTCATCATTCCCAACCAGAACCTTTTCCGCGTCGCCAATGAGAAGACCACCTTCGCCGACGCCTTCGCGATGGCCGACCAGGTGCTCCATTCCGGCGTGCGCGGCATCACCGACCTCATGGTCATGCCGGGGCTGATCAATCTCGATTTCGCCGATGTCCGTACCGTGATGAACGAAATGGGCAAGGCCATGATGGGCACCGGCGAGGCGGAGACCGAAACCCGCGCCATCGACGCCGCGGAGGCCGCCATCAACAATCCGCTGCTGGATGAAGTGTCCATGAAGGGCGCGCGCGGCGTGCTCATCAACATCACGGGCGGGCTGGATCTCACCCTGTTCGAGGTGGACGAGGCGGCCAACCGCATCCGCGCCGAGGTCGATCCCGACGCCAACATCATCGTCGGCTCCACCTTCGATGAAAAGCTCGACGGCAATATGCGGGTGTCCGTCGTCGCCACGGGCATCGACGCGGAAAGCGCCCGCGAACCCGCGCCCGAACGGCCGGGCGAGCCGGAGAGCGGCCGCGTGAGCGAGCCCGAAAGCGCGGAAGCGCCCGCCCGGGTCCACGTCATGCCCCGGGTGCAGGGCTCGGGCTGGCGGCCCAAGGCGGCGACCGAGGAGGTTGCCGCGCCCCCGGTTCCCGCCCGCATCAAGGCGGCGCTAACCTCCACGGAGGAGGACGATTCGGTGGAGTCGCTCTCGGCCCGCGCGCGGGCGGTGCTCTCCGGCCAGCTCGAGGACGGGGACGGCGAGGCGGAAGAACCGGAAGCGGAGGAATCCGCCAGCGAAGCGCGCGAGGAGCCCCGGCGGCGCATCAACATCACCCGGATCGCCGGCCGCGATGACGAAGATCAGGAACGTCCGTAC
>JBKHIN010000014.1:0-18778 GCA_046538635.1 Alphaproteobacteria bacterium | reverse complement strand
GCGCATTCCCGTGGTGGGGCTGGGCACCTGGGTCACCTTCAATGTGGGCCGCGACCCGCGCGCGCTCGACCGCTGCGCTGAGATCATGCGCCATTTCTTCGAAGGCGGCGGCACCCTCATCGATTCCTCGCCCATGTACGGTTCCGCCCAGAACACCATCGGCTACGGCCTCGAAAAGCTGGGGCGGACGGACCGGGGCGTGTTTTCCGCCGACAAGGTCTGGACGTCTTCCGTGTCGCGCGGTCCCGCACAGATCGAGGAGTCCCGGCGGCACTGGACCATGCCGCGCTTCGATCTTCTGCAAGTGCACAATCTGCGTGCCTGGCAAGGGCATCTGAAAACCCTGTTCGAGATGAAGGAGGCGGGCGAGGTCCGCTATGTGGGCATCACCACCTCCGACGGCCGCGCCCATGAGGAATTCCTCAAGGTCATGCGCACCCAGCCGCTCGACTTCATCCAGGTCACTTACAACCCGGTGGACCGGGAGGTGGAAGAGCGCATCCTGCCGCTGGCCCGGGACCGGGGCATGGCCGTAATCGCCAACCGGCCCTACCGCCACAGCCGGTTGATCGACTTCGTCCAGCGCCATCCCCTGCCGGGCTGGGCCGAAGAGGCGGATGCGCAGAACTGGCCCGAATTCCTGCTTAAATACATCGTTTCCCATCCGGCGGTGACCTGCGCCATCCCCGCCACCAGCCAGATCGAGCATGTGCGCGAGAACATCCGCGCCGCCTATGGACGCCTGCCGGACGAGGCCACGCGGCGGCGCATGGCGGCCCATGTGGAATCGCTCTGATGCGCGACTGGGGAAATTACGAGCTTTCCGACCTGCTGCTGTTCACGAAGGAAACCTATTACCGGCAGTTCGAGCTTTATAACGAGGCGATCTGGCCCGCGCAGCTTGCCGCGCTGGCGGCGGGGCTGGCGATCCTGGCGCTGATCCGCTGGCGCCCGGCGGGCAGCGGGCGGATGATCGTCCTGTTGCTCGCGGCCGCATGGGCGGGCCCGGCGTTCGGCTATTTCTTCACGCGCCACGCCTTCATCAACTGGGTGGCGCCCTATTACGGTTGGGCGTTCATCGTGGAAGCCGCCCTGCTGCTTTTGCTGGGCGCCGCGCTTGGCAGGCTGACCTTCCGTACACGAATGAGCGGCATCCGCAAGGCGGGGCTCGCCCTTTTCGCCTTCGCGCTGCTGGTTCAGCCGCTTCTGGGCCTCCCCGCCGGGCGTCCGCTGGTACAGGCGGAACTGTTCGCGGTCATGCCCGATCCGACGGCAGTGGCGACGCTGGGCCTGCTGCTCGCCGCCGACCGGGTACGCTGGCTGCTGCTGATCGTGCCAATGCTGTGGTGCGCGGTTGCGGGCCTGACGCTCTGGGAGATGGATTCAAATGTCTTTTTCGTGCCGCCCGCTGCCGCCATACTGGTTCTCGTGCTCGCCATCGGGCGGGCAATGGGCCACGAAGCACAGGGACGATCCGGAGGATGAGCGACGTGAAGACAGGTGTGACGGAAGAAACCTTTTTCGAACCCTCCGGACTGCCCTCATATGAGGACGTGGCGGCGGCGGCCGGGCGGCTCGAGGGAAAGGCGCGGCTCACGCCGCTGCTGCGCGAAACGCCGCTCGACGAACTCACCGGGGCGCGCGTGCTCGTCAAGCCGGAATGCCTGCAGAGGACGGGGTCGTTCAAGTTCCGGGGCGCCTTCAACCGCCTCAGTCAGTTGACGGAGGAAGAGCTGGCGGCGGGCGTGGTCGCCTTTTCCTCCGGCAATCATGCGCAGGGCGTGGCGGCCGCCGCGCGGCTGCTGGGCATCCGGGCGGCCATCGTCATGCCCTCCGATGCGCCGCGCATCAAGATCGAGAACACGAAAGCGCTGGGCGCCGAGGTCGTGCCTTATGACCGGGCGCGGGAAAGCCGCGAGCAGATCGCCGCCGCGCTGGCGGCGGAGCGCGGCGCCGTCGTCGTGCCCGCCTTCAACGACTCGCATATCATCGCCGGGCAGGGCACTGTGGGTCTCGAAATCGCGCTTCAGGCACAGGAGGCCCGCGCGGCCCCGGATGTGGTGCTCGCACCGTGCGGCGGTGGCGGCTTGATCTCGGGCTCGGCGCTGGGACTCCGGCATTATTTTCCGCAAGCGGAGATTTACGCAGCCGAACCTGAAGCCTTCGACGATGCACGCCGTTCGCTCGAAACCGGGGAATTGGCAACCGTCGGACCCGGCGCGGCCTCCATCTGCGACGCCCTGCAAGCGCCCTCGCTCGGCCCGCTCACCTTCGCACTCGGCCAGCGTCTGCTGAGCGGGGGGCTTTCGGTTTCGGACGACGAAGTGCGCCACGCAATGGCCGTCGCCTTCCGTATGCTGAAGCTGGTCGTGGAGCCGGGCGGCGCAGTAGCGCTCGCCGCCCTGCTTTCGGGCAAGATCGAGACAAGCGGGCGCACCGTCGCCGTTGTGCTCTCCGGCGGCAATGTGGACGCGGAGACGTTCTGTACGTGCCTGGCGAGGGCGTGATGTCCGCTTCGGCCACTCGACCGCTTTGAGCACCACCGCGTGCCCACAGGTGCGCGCCGGCGGGACCCGTAGCCTGGGCGGGAGTCTTCTACCCTGGATCGGTCATTGCGCAGCGTGTCGCACGCCATGCGCGTCTCTCTATGAGCCGAATCGCGGATCAGCATGGCTTTAACGGCCGGTAAAGGAAATCCACAGATGGGGGTAGGGTAGAATTGGTTCGCGGCCGGGCCGGATGGCGGTTTCCGCATGGCTTTCCATAAAGCGCAAACCGTATATCCTACGGGCCCAGCGGCCCCCGCGAGAGGGGGCGAGACCAGGGAGGAAATCTTGAAGGATCCCGTTCCCGGCATTCTGCGCAAGGCCCGCCGGAGCATCTTTTCCGCCCTGCTTCGCGCCCGCGGGCGCCACGGCGGCGGCAAGGAAATCCTGATCGACGCGGACGACCGCCGACTGACCTATGACGAGATCGTCCGCGCGGCCTTTGCGCTGGGCCACGCCATCACCCGGAATACAAAGCGCGGCGAGGCCGTGGGCATCATGATGCCCACAAGTGCTGGCGGCGTGATCGCCTTCTTCGCCGTCCTCGCCTATGGCCGCGTTCCGGCCATGATCAATTTCACAGCCGGCCCCCGGAATATCCGGGCTGCGTGCAAGGCCGCGCAGGTGAAGCGCATCCTCACCGCGCGGCAATTCATCGACATTGGCGGGCTTGAGGATCTTGCGGCGGCCATCGGCGAATTCGCGGCGCTGGATTATCTGGAGGACATGCGCGAAGGCCTGACCAAACTGGACAAGGCCGCCGCCGTGGCCGGGCCCATCGCCCCCTTCCTGGTGCGCCGGGACGTCCGTCACACCGATACGGGCGTGATCCTGTTCACCTCCGGCACCGAGGGCGACCCCAAGGGCGTGGCGCTCAGCCATTTCAACATTCTGGCCAATGTGGCCCAGGTGGACGCCCATGTGGTGCTGGAGCCGGGCGACGTCATGTTCAACCCGCTGCCCATCTTTCACTGCTACGGATTGACGGCGGGCACGCTGTTCTTCCTGCTGACGGGCCGGAAGGTGGTGCTGCATCCCTCGCCCCTTCAGGTGAAGGTGATCCCCAAGCGCATCGCGCAGACGCGCGCCACCATTCTGGTCGCCACCGATACCTTCCTTCAGCAATATGCCCGCGCCAGCGGGGAGCACGATCTGAAGACCCTGCGCTTCGCCGTGTGCGGGGCGGAGCGGGTGCGCAGCGAGACGCGCTCGATGGTCAAGCGCCGCTTCGATCTCGACGTGCTCGAAGGCTATGGCGTGACGGAAACCGCGCCCGTGGCGGCCGTCAACCAGCCCGGCGACGTACGCCAGGGTACGGTGGGCAAGCTGCTGCCGGGCATGGAAACGCGCCTCGAACCGGTGGAGGGCCTGACGGGCGGCGGGAGGCTTTTATTGCGCGGGCCCAATGTCATGAAGGGCTATCTTTCCACGGACAATCCGGGCGTCATCGTTCCGCCTGAGGACGGCTGGCACGACACGGGCGATATCGCCGCCATCGACGAGGAAGGCTATATGTCGATCCGCGGCCGGGTGAAGCGGTTCGCCAAGATCGGCGGCGAGATGGTTTCGCTCGCGGTGGTGGAGAATTGCGCCTCCGCCACCTGGCCGGACCACATGCACGCCGCCATCGTGATCCCGGACAAGCGCAAGGGCGAGCAGATCATTCTGGTGACGGACTGTCCCTCACCGGATCTCTCCGACCTGCGCAACTGGGCGCACTCTCACGGCGTCTCGGAACTGGCGATGCCCAAGCGGGTCATCGTCGTGGACGAGATTCCGGTGCTGGGCACCGGCAAGATCGACTATGTGGCGGTGGGCCGGAAGGCGGACGACGAACTCAAGTCCGGCGAGGCCAAGGTCGTCGAGGAAGAGCCGGAGGCCGCGCCCGCTGCGGAACACCGGCCGGAACGGGAACCGGAGAAGGCCGAAGAAGAAGACGAAAAAAGTAAAGAGACGGCGGGCAGTGATCCGGCGGAGGACGCCTCGGACCGCAAGGGCTGAGGGGCGCCATCAGGGGAGAATGAGGGGTGTACCGGGTCGAGTTGCGTGAAGCGTACTTTCCCGCCCAGCCGGACGGGGAGGTACTCGAAACCACCGTGGGCGGATTGTTGCGGGACGTGGCCGCCGGATCGCCGGACGCACCGGCGCTGGTCGAGGTCACCATGTCCGGGGAGACGGGCCGGGAGTGGACCTATGGCGAACTGCTCGGCGATGCCGAAAGGCTGGCCGCGGCGCTCGCCAGCCGCTTCGCGCCCGGTGAGCGGGTCGCCGTGTGGGCCCCGAACATTCCCGAATGGGTGCTGATGGAATATGCCTGCGCGCTTGCCGGGCTCATTCTGGTCACGGTGAATCCCGCCTATCAGAGGCAGGAGCTGGACTATGTGCTGAGGCAGTCGCGCGCCTCCGGCCTGTTCCTGGTGCCCGAATATCGCGGCAATCCCATGCAGCAAATCGCCGGAGCGGTATGTGCGGACATTCCGGCCATCCGTGAGGTGACCAATCTCGAGGATCACGATGCCCTGTTTGCCGCCGGCGGGCGCGACCGCGTCCTGCCAGAGGTGAAGCCCGGCGACCCGGCGCAAATCCAGTACACGTCGGGCACCACCGGTTTTCCCAAGGGTGCGGTGCTGCACCATCGCGGCGTCGTCACCAATGCGCTTCTGGTGAAGAACCGCATGGGCATCGCCAACGGCAGCACCTATCTGAATTTCATGCCGCTCTTCCACACTGCGGGCTGCGGCATCCTCACCCTGGGCTGCCTGCATGCGCGCGGCCGGATGCTGGTGGCGAAACTGTTCGATCCGCCCCGCATGAACGCGCTGATCGAGCGCGAGCGCGTGACCACGCTCATGGGCGTGCCCACCATGCTCATCGGCCTGCTCGAAGCCTTCCGGCAGCAGCCCGTCGATGTCTCCTCCATTCAAATGGCGGTTTCGGGCGGGTCCATGGTGCCGCCCGATCTGGTGCGCCGTATTTGCGATACCTATGAGTGCGGCTTCCAGATCGTATACGGACAGACCGAGACTTCGCCCGTGGTCACCCAGTCCCATGCCGACGACAGTGTGGAGGACATCGCAGGCACCGTGGGCCAGCCGCTGCCGCAGACAGAAATTTCCATACGCGATCCGCAGACGAATGAGGTCGTGCCCGTGGATACGATCGGGGAAATCTGTGTGCGCGGCTACTGCGCCATGCTCGAATATAATGACAATCCGGAAGCGACCGCCGGGACCATCGATGCGCAGGGCTGGCTGCACACGGGCGATCTGGGCACCATGGACGCCCGCGGCTATGTCCGGGTCACCGGCCGGGTGAAGGACATGATCATAAGGGGCGGCGAGAACATCTTTCCGGCCGAGATCGAGAATGTGCTCGCCGACCACCCGGCCGTCGCCGAAGCCGCCGTGGTGGGCGTGCCCGACGACAAATGGGGCGAGATCGCGGTCTGCTTCTACCGCCGCGAACCGGGCGCCGATGTCTCCGTGCAGGAACTGATCGATCACTGCCGCGCGTATCTCGCACCGCAGAAGACGCCGGCGCGCTGGATCGAGGTCACGGACTGGCCGCTCACCGGTTCCGGCAAGATTCAGAAATTCGTTCTGCGGGAGCGCTATCAGGCCGGCGAGTTCGGGGAGGAATAAAACGGCCGGTATCGCTGATACCGGCGCGCTCGCCAGTCAGTCACAACAGGGGCAGGCCGGTTGCCGTACAAGGCCTGCAGGGGAGGGTGTTCGAATGATCCGCCGCATCGCCGTGCTTTTCGTGCCCATGCTGCTGCTGGCGCTGGCGGGCGCAGGCGCATGGCTCTGGTCTCCCCTGCCCGATCATCCGGACACGGAGCCGCTGCTGGAGAAAGCGCGTTCCTACAGTGCGGAAATCATCCGCGACAAATGGGGCATTCCCCATATCTACGGCGCGCGGGACGTGGATGTCGCCTTCGGCCTGGCCTACGCTCATGCCGAGGACGATTTCCAAACCATGCAAACCGTGGCCGCCGCTACGCGCGGGCGGCTGGCGCGCTATCAGGGGGCGGACGCCGCGCCCGCCGATTACCTCGTGCATCTTCTGGGCGTGTGGGAGACGGTGGAAACGCGGTATGACACGGACCTCTCGCCCGAAGCGCGCGCCTTCGCGCAGGCCTATGCGGACGGGATGAATCTCTATGCCGCCGAACATCCGGATGACACCTGGAAAGGGCTGCTGCCCTTCACCGGCAAGGACGTGGTGGCGGGCTTCGTGTTCAAGACGCCGTTTTTCTACAAGCTGGACAAGCAAATCATGGAATTGCTGACCGGCGAGGGCAAGCGGGAGATCGCGCTGTCTCCGGATGAAAAAGGCCATGCGTTCCACCTGCGCATGCGCTCGCTGGCGGCAACCGGTTCCAACGCCATCGCCGTCGCGCCCGGGCGTTCCGCCGACGGAAAAACCCGCCTCGTCATCAATTCCCACCAGCCCTATGACGGGCCCGTCGCCTGGTATGAGGCCCATCTGAAGAGCGATGAGGGGCTGGAAATGTATGGCGGCACGTTCCCTGCCGCCCCGGTCATCCTGCACGGTTTCAACCGTGACCTCGGCTGGGCCAACACGGTGAACAAGCCCGACCTTGCCGACTTCTACGTGCTGGAGCGCAATCCGGACGATCCGATGCAATACCGTCTCGACGGGAAGTGGGTGGATTTCGAGCGCAAGACCGTGGAGATCCCCGTGCGCCTGTTCGGCCCCTTCGTCTGGCGGGCGAAGCGCGCGCTCCTGATCAGCGAGCACGGCCCCGTGCTGGAAACGGATCGCGGAACCTACGCGCTTCGCTTTGCGGGCATGAACGAAATCCGTCATCTGGAGCAATATCTGGCGCTCAACCGCGCCCGGAGTTTCGAGGACTGGATGGCGGCCATGCGCCTGCAGGCCCTGCCCAACATCAACTATATCTATGCGGACAAGACGGGCCGGATCGCCTTCGTCCATAACGGTCAGTATCCGGACCGCAAACCGGGATGGGACTGGTCGAAGGACCTGCCCGGCACCCGCTCGGACCTGATCTGGCGCGGCTATCTGCCCTTCGAGAAGGTGCCCAGGCTGGTCGATCCGCAGTCCGGATTGCTCTTCAACGCCAACAATACGCCCTTTTCCGCGACGGACGGGCCGGACAATCTGGGCCCGGAGGGCTTTCCGGACACGATGGGCCTTGAAACCCACCAGACCAACCGCTCCCTGCGCCTCATGGAGCTGAGCCCGGAGTTCCCGCGCATCGGCCCGGAGGAACTTCGCCGAATCAAGTTCGACAAGGCCTATTCAGACCGGTCCACGGCGGCCTCCGTGATCGCGGAGGTTCTGGCCCATGACTGGAGCGAAGAACCGGAACTGGCGCGGGCCGCCGAACATTTGCGGGCATGGGATCTGGGTACGGAGAAGTCGAACCGCCATGCCGCGCTGGGCGTGCTCACCACGCTGCGCCATGTCACCGAGCGCATCACGGGCGCGGACCCCGGCAAGCCGGAAGCAAATTTCCGGGCCGCCGTCCGCTGGCTGAAGAAACATCACGGCCGGCTAGATCTCGAATGGGGCGAGGTTAACCGGATCGTCCGGGGAGAAACGGACCTTGCCATCGGCGGCGGGCCGGACATTCTGCGCGCCGTCTATCCGGCGGAGATCGGCGAGGACGGCATATTGCACGCCACGGCGGGCGATACCTGGCTCGCCTTCGTGGCGTGGGACGAGGCGGGCGGCGTGAGCGCCGAAGCCATCCACCAGTATGGCAGCGCCACGCTCGACGAAACCTCACCCCATTACGCCGACCAGACGCCGCTTTTCGTTGAGGAACAACTGCGCCCGGTATCGCTGGACCGGGAGGAAATCCTCGACGGCGCGGTCCGCCGCTATCGCGTGGGCGCACGCGCGGAACTGGCTGCGCAATCCGATTGACGTGGACACAGCATCGCGATGTTTGCGTCGTCCGCGTTCACCACAAAGACATGAAGACTGCACGAAGCACACGAAGGGAAAGGAAGGGTACCGGTCTAATCCGCAGTTCAACGATATTCTCCCCTCTCGCAGGTCCCTTTGTGAGCTTTGTGAAATCCTTCGTGTCTTCGTGGTGAAAATTGCCCTCACAAAATCTCCAGCACCGCTTCGGGCGGGCGGCCCAGGGCGGCCTTCTCGCCGTTGACCACGATGGGCCGTTCGATGAGTTTGGGCGTGCGCACCATGGCGCGGATGAGATCGGCGCGGCCCAGGCTGTCGTCGTCCAGGTTCTGCTCCCGGTATTCGGGCTCCTTCCGGCGCATCAGGTCGCGCGGCTCCAGCCCCAGCAGGGTCAGCAGGCGGTCAAGCTCCTTCTCGTCCGGCGGGTTCTCCAGATAGAGCACGATCTCGGGCTCAATATTCCGCTCCTGCAGCAGCGCCAGCGTCTGGCGCGATTTCGAGCAGCGCGGATTGTGATAAATCGTGACGGTCATCACTCAACTCCTCCTGCAGGCCCGCAGCTCCAATGCCGCGTAAAGCCGCGGCAAATTACACGCTCCGGCCGAGGCGGGCCAGCCCCGGAACCGTCCGGAAGGCCCGGAAATCCGGGCCGCCGATCCGGCGTGGTGGCCTGCAGGGCACAGGCGCGCCCCATTTCCGCCTTACTCTATTGTGCCATTGCGAAAATGCCGCCATGCTGGACCGGTTTGAACCTATCGGAGCGTTTGAGAAGGGGGCACTCATGGTCCGTGTTCTGCGGCGGGGGATGATGGCGAAAATCGCCGCCGGGGCGGCGCTGGCAATGCTCTTTCTGGCGGCGCCGGCTTCCGCCAGGACGATCATGAAGGACATTTCGGCGGACGAGCTGGTGAAGATCATGCGCGCCCAGGGCTTCTCCGCCCAGGCCGATACCGCCGCCGACGGCACGCCCATGGTTATCGCCCGGCTGGGCCAGGTGAAGTTCGGCGTCACTACCTACGGCTGCAAGGGGCGCCAGGGCGCCATGCGCTGCTCGCGCCTGCAATTCGTGACCGTGTTCGATCTGCAGGGCGCCCCCTCCAGCCAGGCCATGATGGCGATGAACGCCTATAACAACAAACGCCTGTTCGGCCGCGCCTATATCGACCCGGAAGGCGACGCCATTCTGGACATGACCATCAACCTGTCGCGCGGCATCACCCGCGACAATCTGGTGGACAACGTGACGGTGTGGACCGGCGTCCTGTCCAACTTCATGAGCGATTTCGGCTGGGAAACCGGCGTCTGAACGGTAGAAGAGACGGGAGAGAAGCGAGGCGCGAGAGGAGATCGCCTCGCGCTTTCCTCCAACCTTTCTTCTCCCCGCGCCCTGCGTCCGTGTGAGCGTTGACGCGCCACCGGCGCGCCTCTAACGTCCCTTCCGCATTTGCGGGCGCGCAGCCCGGCGCCCCGGGCACGGGCCCCTCGCGGACGTCCGCCCGCCGCCCAGCGGCGAGTTGCGCGAGATCCGAATGCCCCACGCTCAATACAAGGACGCGCCAGTCGGGAGACGAGCTTCATGAAAATCCTGGTGCCCGTGAAACGGGTGATCGACTTCAACGTCAAGGTTCGGGTCAAGGCGGACAAATCGGGCGTCGATCTGTCCAACGTCAAGATGTCCATGAACCCCTTCGATGAAATCGCCGTGGAAGAGGCGGTGCGCCTGAAGGAGAAGGGGGCGGCGGAGGAAATCGTCGTCGTCTCCATCGGCGTCCAGCAGGCGCAGGAGACCATCCGCACCGCCCTCGCCATGGGCGCCGACCGGGGCCTTCTGGTCAAGACCGACGAGACGGTGGAGCCGCTGGCCGTGGCCAAGCTCCTCAAGGGCGTCGTCGAGGAGGAAAAGCCCGATATGGTCCTCATGGGCAAGCAGGCCATCGACGACGACTCCAACCAGACCGGCCAGATGCTGGCGGCCCTTCTGGGCTGGCCGCAGGGCACCTTCGCCTCGATCGTCAAGCCGGAGAACGGCAAGGTCGAGGTGACGCGCGAGGTGGACGGCGGGCTGCAGACCGTGCGCCTCGACATGCCCTCGGTGATCACCACGGACCTGCGCCTCAACGAACCGCGCTACGCCTCGCTTCCCAACATCATGAAGGCCAAGAAGAAGCCCATCGACACCAAATCGCCGGAGGATTACGGCGTGGAAATCGCCTCCCGGCTCAAGGTGCTACAGGTCACCGAGCCGCCCCAGCGCAAGGCGGGCGTCAAGGTCGAATCCGTGTCCGAACTGGTGGACAAGCTGAAGAACGAAGCGGGGGTGCTCTGATGACCGTGCTGGTGATTGCCGAACACGACAACAGCGAGTTGAAGGAATCCACCCACAAGACCGTAAGCGCCGCGCTGGCGCTGGAGTCGGGCGACGTCCATCTGCTGGTGGCGGGCGAGGGCTGCGGCGGCGCCGCCGAAGCGGCGGGCAAGGTTTCCGGCGTCGCCAAAGTGCTGTGCGCGGAGCATCCCGCGCTTGGCAAACAGCTTGCCGAACCTCTCGCGGCCCTCGTCGTCCCGCTGATGGACGGCTACGACGCGGTCCTCGCGCCCGCGACGACGTTCGGCAAGAACTTCATGCCGCGCGTCGCCGCGCTGCTCGACGTGCAGCAGGTCTCCGACATTACCTCGGTGGACGGACCGTCCACCTTTACGCGCCCCATCTATGCGGGCAACGCCATGATGCAGGTGGAGTGCAACGAGCCCAAAAAGGTCATCACCGTGCGGCCCACCACCTTCAAGGCGGCGGGCACGGACGGCAGCGCCTCCGTGGAGAAGGTGGACGTGCCCGATCTGCCCTCGATCTCCGAATTCGTGGGCGAGGAACTGTCCTCTTCCGACCGGCCCGAACTGGCGACCGCCAAGATCGTCATTTCCGGCGGACGCGGCATGCAGTCCGGCGAGAACTTCGCCATTCTCGAAAAGCTCGCCGACCGCCTGGGCGCCGCCGTGGGCGCCAGCCGCGCGGCCGTGGACGCGGGCTTCGTGCCCAATGATTACCAGGTGGGCCAGACGGGCAAGGTGGTGGCGCCGGACCTGTACATCGCCGTGGGCATTTCGGGCGCCATCCAGCACCTGGCGGGCATGAAGGACTCCAAGGTCATCGTCGCCATCAACAAGGACGAGGACGCGCCCATCTTCCAGGTGGCCGACTACGGCCTGGTCGCCGACCTGTTCCAGGCGATCCCCGAACTGGAAGAGGAACTGGGCAAGATCGGCTACTGAGCGGCCGCGGCCGGGCAAGGCGTGAGACGATTCGCGCCTTGCAGGACCGCGGACCGGGGCGCGATCGTTTCCCCGTTTGCAAGTGCGAGGGGAGGGGCGCATGGAGCCCCATGAGCGGCGGACGGTCATTGCCTACGGGGAAAAGCCGGTTCCCCGCTATACGAGTTATCCGACGGCGAACCATTTCGGCCCCGAAGTGGGCGCGCAGGATTACCGGAGCTGGCTGCGCGCCCTGAAGCCGGGCAGCGCCCTTTCGCTCTATGTGCACATCCCCTTCTGCCGGAGCCTGTGCTGGTATTGCGGCTGTCATACGACAGTGACCCGGCGCCGGGAGCGGCTGAGAAACTACACGGACTGCCTGCGCCGGGAAATCGACGCCGTGGCCGGTCTGCTGCCCGGAGGGCTTCGGGTGACCCATCTGCATTTCGGCGGCGGCACGCCCACCTGGCTGGACCCGGAGGACCTCTCGGGCCTCATCAAAACGTTGCGCCGCCGCTTCGAATTTTCGCCGGACGCGGAGGTGGCGGTGGAGGTCGATCCGCGCTGCCTGACACAGGAGATGGCCGGGGCGCTGGCCGCGGGCGGGGTGACGCGGGCGAGCCTGGGCATCCAGGATGTGTCGCCGGACGTTCAGGTGCGGATCAACCGCATTCAGCCCATGGAAACCGTGGCGGAGTGCGTGGGGTTCCTGCGCAAGGCCGGGATCGGCCGGCTCAATTTCGACGTCATGTACGGCCTGCCCGGGCAGACGGCGCGCCATGTGGCGGACACCATTGCAGCCACCGCGCCCTTCCGCCCCGCGCGCTACGCGGTGTTCGGTTACGCCCACGTCCCCTGGTTCAAGGCGAACCAGCGTGCCATCGACGAGCGTTTCATTCCGGGCACTGAGGAACGGCTGGAACAGGCCGAGACCGCGGAAGCAGCGCTGACCGCGCGCGGCTACGAGGCCCTGGGCATGGATCATTTCGCGCTGCCCGGCGACAGCCTGATCCGGGCCGGAAAAGCGGGGCGCCTGCGCCGCAATTTCCAGGGCTACACGGACGATGAGGCGGACGTTCTGCTGGGCTTCGGCGCTTCGGCGATCGGCGCTTTGCCGCAGGGCTATGTGCAATCCGAACCGCGCATCGGCGCGTATGAGGAAAGCGTGCGCGCAGGCAAGCTGCCGGTGGTCCGCGGCATCGCGCTCACTGGCGAGGACCGGCTCCGGCGCGCGGCGATCGAGCGGCTCATGTGCGATTTCACGCTCGACGCCGGCGATCTGTGCCGCCGGTTTGCCTTGTCCGAAACGGCGCTCGACGGGGCTCTGGCGGCGCTTGCGCCCCTGGCCGCCGACAAACTGGTGAGCGTGCAGGACCGGACAGTTACCGTCACCGGCACGGGACGGCGGCTGATCCGCCATGTGGCCGCGTGTTTCGACGGGCATCTGAAACCGGCCCGGAACCGGCACGCCCGCGCCGTCTAGGCGGCGTCGCTGCGGGGTTGGCGTGTGGCAATTGCACCCTTCCCGCCGGGGAGATAGGGTCGGCACCTGTCTCGCGGCCGATGGCCGGAACATCGGCGCCCGCGAACAGCCGATTGGTCAGGAGAATGGATTTCATGGGCATGAACCGCCTGCCGCGTGTGCCGCGGCCGGGTTTTAATCCGGCATTGTTGCTGACGGTCTTGCTGGCGCTGGTGCTGGCCGCCTGCGGCGACGGCAAGAGTTCCGGCTCCGGGAGCGAAGCCGGGGAAACCGCCTTCGTTCACGAGAACAGCGACCTGAAACCCGATCCCGCCGTGGTCTGGGGCGTTACGGACACCGGCATGCGCTATGCGCTCATGCCCAACGACACGCCCGAGGGGCGGGTGAGCGTGCGCTATTTCGTGCGCGCCGGCGACCTTTACGGGGCGGAGGATCAGAGCGGCATCGCCCATTTTCTCGAACACATGGCGTTCAACGGTTCGGAAGACATTCCGCCCGGCGAACTGGTGGAACTGCTCCAGCGCCACGGCCTTGCCTTCGGGGCGGACACCAACGCCTCCACCGGCTTCGAGCAGACGGTCTATCGCCTCGATCTGCCCAACAACAAGCCGGAGTTGATCCGGATCGCGCTCAAGATCATGCGCGAGACGGCCTTCCGGCTCACCCTGCTGCCGGAAGAGATCGAGAAGGAGCGCGGCGTCCTGCTCAGCGAGAAGCGCTCGCGCAACACCGCCGAACGGCGCTATTTCGGCGCCTGGTTCGACCATGTGTTTCCCGGGCTGGGGCTGGGCGGAAAAATCAACGACTCCGAAGAATTCATCCGCACGGTGACGGCGGAGGAGTTCGAGCAATTCTACCGCGGTTTCTACACGCCTGAGCGCAGTTTCGTCGTCGTGACGGGCGACATGGACCCGGCCGAAGTGGAGCCGGTGCTCCGGGACCTGTTCGGGGAGTTCAACTCTCCCGAAAATCCGCCTGGCGAGCCCGAACTCGCCGCGCCGAAGGATCGCGGCTTCGAGACCGCGCTCCACAGCGACAAGGACCTGCCCACGCTGATTTCCTTCGACGCCGTCGAGCCGTACCGGGAGCGCCCCGACACGCGCGAAACCCGCAAGGAGGCCATCGAACTGGCGCTCGCGGCCGCCATGTTCAACCGGCGCTTCGACACGATCGCCCAAAGGCCGGATGCTCCCTTCCTGCAGGCGGGCGCCAGCTACAGTGCCGAGTTCGAAGTGGCGGAGGTGGCGCGTCTCTTCGCCGTGTCCTCGCCGGAAAAATGGCGCGAAAGCGTGCGGGTGGCCGAACAGGAAATCCGCAGGGCCTTGAAGCACGGTTTCACGAAGGCCGAGCTGGCCGAACAGGCAGCCAATTTCCGCAAGAGCGCACAGGATGCGGTCAAGGCCGCGAATACGCGCCAGACGCCGAGTCTCGCCGACGGGCTGGTTTCCTCCTTCGACGCGGAGGAAGTGTTCACCCACCCCTCGACGGACCTCGAACTGGTCGAGGAGGTGCTGGAGGAGTTCACGCCCGAACGCGCGGCGGAGGTCTTCAGGAAGCATTTCGGCGGCCTCGAGGAGCCGCTCATTCTGGTGGCCGGCGACATCGAACTGGACGATCCGGAGGCGGAAATTGCGGAAGTTTACAAAAACAGCCGCAAGGTGGCGGTCGAGGCGACCGGCGAGGCGGAGGAAAACTCCTTCGCCTATACGGATTTCGGCGAGCCCGGCGAAGTTGTCGGGCGCGAGGAGATCGAAGATCTGGGCGTCACCCAGCTCACCTTCGCCAACGGCGTGCGGGCCAATCTCAAGCCCACCGACTTCGAAGAGGATTCCGTTGAGCTTCGGGTCAGCATCAGCGGCGGTCTGCTCGACTATCCGGAGGGCAAGGAGGGGCTGGGCCTGCTGGGCCAGGTGGCCTTCGCCCAGGGCGGGCTGGGCGAGCACAGTTTCGACGAATTGCAGCGGCTGACCGCCGGCCGCACGGTGGGCGGCGGCTTTTCCCCGGACGAGGAGTTCTTCGCGCTCGCGGGCCGGACCACGCCCGGCGATCTGGAGCTGCAGCTTCAACTGCTTGCCGCCTATGTCACCGATCCCGGGTTCCGGCCCGAGGGGCTGCAGGCGTTCCGGCAGGTGCTGCCGATCTTCTACCAGCAGCAGAACGCCCGGCCCCAGGGCGTGGCCAATCTGCGCATTGGCCGGATCCTGCGTGACGGCGACGCGCGTTTCGGCTTCCCCGAAACGCTCGAACCGCTCACCGGCCTGACCCTGGAGGATCTCAAGGCCTGGATCGAGGAGCCGTTGGAGTCGGCCTACATGGAGATCACCCTGGTGGGCGATTTCGATCCCGAACGCGCAGAAACGCTGCTGGCCGAAACCTTCGGCGCGCTTCCCGCCCGCGCCGCCGAGCCCGCCGCCTACGATCCGGCCGACGACGCGGTGACCTTCGCCGATCTGGACGAGACGGTTGTCCTCACTCACGGGGGCAAGGAAGAGCAGGCCCTGCTGCGCGTCTACTGGCTGACCACGGACGGCAGGGAGCGGCAGAAGTCCCGCGCCCTCAGCGTGCTCGCGCGGGTGCTGGGCGACCGGCTGCGCAAGCATGTGCGCGAGGAGGAGGGCGCAAGCTATTCGCCCTTCGCCACCTCGTCCGGGTCGCTGGTCTTTCCCGGCGTGGGCTATATCCTCGCCAATGCCAGCGTGGACCGGGAGGACGCGGACAAATATCTGAAGGTGTTGCTGGACACGGCGGCCGGCATGGCCAAGGGCACGATCAGCGAAGACGAACTGTCCCGCGCGCTGACGCCCATCCTGGAAGGTTTGCCGTCACAGAAGCAAAGCAACGTCTTCTGGCTCACGGTGCTGGACGGCACACAGGCCTATCCGGAACGCCTGGAGCGCATCCGGCATCTGGAGGCCGACTACCGGGCCGTGACCGTGGAACAGCTCAACGCGCTGGCGGCCGAATATCTGCAGCCGGAGGGCGCGCGCACCTTTACCATTCTACCGGGGAAAGGCAGCCGGTAGGGGAAAGGCGCACCGTCCCCTGGCGGATGCGCCGGGGATGCGCGCAATCGCCGCGTCCTTCGGGGAATGCCGGGGCTGCCTGCCGTGGCGGGCGGTCCGGAAATTGCGGAAGTTGATCGAATGGCAACATCCGCATGTTGCAATTTGCTGCATTGCAGCATAGGCCCGTTGGAGTAAACTGCGGTTCCGGGCTTGGGAAAACGGGTGACAGTACATGGAGATTCGAACGATCGGCGTGATCGGCGCCGGACAGATGGGCAACGGGATCGCGCATGTGTGCGCGGTTGCGGGCTATGACGTCCTGCTGAACGATATTTCCCGCGAGCGTATCGACGCGGCGCTGGAAACCATCGATCACAATCTTCACCGCCAGGTGGCGCGCGGCAAGCTGAGCGAGGAGGACAGCCAGGCGGCGCTGGCGCGCATCCGCCCCGCGGAGGAACTGACGGCCTTCGAGGCCTGCGAGCTTTCCATCGAGGCGGCGACGGAAAACGAATCCGTCAAGCGCACGATCTTCGAGCAATTGTGCCCGCATCTGAGCCGCGAGGCGCTGATCGCCACCAATACCTCGTCCATTTCCATCACGAGGCTGGCTGCGGCCACCGACCGGCCCGAACAGTTCATCGGCCTGCACTTCATGAACCCGGTGCCGCTCATGAAGCTGGTCGAGGTGATCCGGGGCATCGCCACCAGCGACGAAACCTTCCGCACGGCGCGCGGCGTGATCGAGCGCCTGAACAAGACGCCCGCCAATGCCGAGGATTTCCCGGCCTTCATCGTCAACCGCATCCTCCTGCCCATGATCAACGAGGCGATCTACACGCTCTATGAGGGCGTGGGCACGGTGGAGGCCATCGACACGTCCATGCGGCTGGGCGCGAACCACCCCATGGGCCCGCTGCAACTGGCCGACTTCATCGGTCTCGATACCTGCCTGTCGATCATGCAGGTGCTCTATGAGGGGCTCGCCGATTCCAAATACCGGCCCTGCCCGCTGCTGGTGAAATATGTGGAAGCCGGATGGATCGGCCAGAAGGCCGGGCGGGGCTTCTACGACTATCGCGGCGAGGAGCCCGTGCCCACGCGCTGAGGCGCGGGGGCGCGAATTACGGGAACACGATCAATTCGCACATGGCCCCGGCAAATTCAGCCGGGCGGTGGAATTCAGTATTGTGTCCCCGTAATTGCCGTCATCGCCGGAGGCGCCATGAGCCGTTTTCTGATCACGCTCGGCATCGTCCTTCTGGCCGCCGGCCTTCTCTGGCCCTGGCTGGCGAAACTGGGCCTCGGGCGGCTGCCCGGCGACATCGTCATCGAGCGGGAGAATTTCCGGCTCTACTTCCCGGTCACGACCTCGATCCTGGTCAGCCTTGTCCTTAGCGTCATTCTCTACCTGCTGAACCGCTGAAGCGGGCTGCCTGACCCGGCGGCTCCCGCTGGCCTTGCTGCCGGGAATCCCATAGATTGTGCCCTGCTACGTCGAGCCAGGGGATCAAGAGGGGAATGCAATGCCGGGGGTCGTGTCCGGACGCGCCGCTGCGGCGGCGTTAACGGCGTGTCTTTGGGGCGGGGCGGCGCAGGCCGGAACCTGGAGCCTTGTCGTCGAGAACGACGTGTTCGCGGGGACGGACCAGAACTATACGTCGGGCCTAAAGCTCACCTGGGCGAGCGAGGCCGCCCGCGATCCCGGCGACATGGTCACCGGCGGTTTCGGGCGCGGGCTTGCGGACGTCTTCTACGGTCTTGAAACCATCCGGGCGCGCAATGGCGACGGCGATCCGGATACGGACATCCTGATCCATGAGAGTTTCGCGCTCGGCCACAGCATTTTTACGCCTCAGGACATCTCGACCGCGGCCCCGCTGCCCGATCAGCATCCCTATGCGGGCTGGCTCTATGGCGGCTATTCCATGGTCGTGGTCCAAGAGGATCTGCTCGACACCTTCGCCGTCGATGCCGGCGTCGTCGGGCCCAGCGCCTTCGCGGAGGAAATCCAGCGGGGCTGGCACCAGTTGATCGACGGAGAAGACCCGAAGGGCTGGGACAATCAGCTCGAGGACGAGCCGGGCATCGTGCTCACCTGGCAGCGGCAATGGCGCTATGACCTGCGCAACTCCATAGGTCGTTTCGGATTCGACATTCTGCCTACCGTGGGCGCGAGTGCGGGAAACATTCTCACACAGGCCAATATGGGCGCCACGTTCCGTGCGGGGTATAATCTGGGCAATGACTACGGACCGCCGCGCATTCGCCCCGCGCTGGCGGGCAGCGCCATTCTGGACCACGGCGCGGGGGGTGTTTCCTTCTATCTCTTCGCCGGCGTCGAGGGGCGGGCCGTGCTGCAGAATATCTTCCTGGACGGCAATACGTTCCGCCAAAGCCTGAACGTCCAGCGCAAGCCGCTGGTCGCCGACTTTCAGGTGGGCGCGGCCCTGCGTGCCGCCCGGTTTTTGATCGCCTACACCTTCGTGGTCCGCACGGAGGAATTCGACGGCCAGCAGGAACCGCAGAAATTCGGCGCACTCAGCCTCTCCCTGCGCTTTTGAGGCGCTGCGGTC
>JBKHIN010000079.1:0-9748 GCA_046538635.1 Alphaproteobacteria bacterium | reverse complement strand
CCGACGCGGTCATCAGTACTTTCTTGAAGGACACAACATCTACCCCCAATCATTCATTGCGTATGCCCAAGCGATGACACGTCGTTTGAGCATCGCCTTATTATGGCAACAATTAACTGACGCGCCTATCTGCTTGGGCACCGGATCTTTTATAATTTGGAGCTGAGCCCATATTGCCACACCTCTGAGGAGGCAGGGGCAAAATCGGCCCGGGGGCGGCCGGTTCTTCAGAAGTTGAACCGGAGACCGCCCATCACATTGTGGCTGTGATACTCATCATTGTCATCGTGGACGCCGCCGAAATCGAGTTCCGGCCCCGCCGTGGAAAGCCACCAGTAGTCCGCGAAGAACTCGGCTGAAGTGTTCGGTATGGGCACCGAAAAGCCACCGATGAACTGATGGCGAAGGCCCGGGCATCGTCCTCCCCGAAGAGGCTGACAATATCCATGTTGACTTTGGCGCCGCCGGCCCCTGCGCCGATATAGGGCACGAAGAACGAGTTCCCCCCAGAAATCATGTTGACTGGATATTCACGCATCATGTGCCGGCGGCGCGAAATAGGCCAACGCTGCCCTCGGCGTTTGCCTCAGCTTTTTCCCGCCTTGTCTCAGGGCGGGGTGGTGAGTTGAAAATGTCACAGGGCGAAGCCGGCCCGCAGGCATGGATCGGCACGGCGTTCAGATATCGAGGTCTTCGACGAAGCCCGCATTTTCCTGGATGAAGCGGAAACGCAGTTCCGCCTTCCGGCCCATGAGCCGTTCCACCAGGCGGCCGGTTTCCGCTTCCGCCGCATCGTCGACGCTCACCCGCAGAAGTGTCCGTTTGCCCGGCATCATGGTGGTTTCCTTTAACTGGGCCGGCATCATTTCGCCCAGTCCCTTGAACCTGTCCACATGCACTTTCGCGGAATTCCTGAATTCCGTCTTGAGCAGGCGGTCGCGGTGGGCCTCGTCGCGGGCATAGGCGATTTTCGATCCGTGGCTCAGCTTGTAGAGCGGGGGAACGGCCAGATAGAGATGGCCGCTGCGGATCAGCCCCGGCATCTCCCGGAAGAAGAAAGTGATCAGCAGCGAGGCGATGTGCGCGCCGTCCACATCGGCGTCGGTCATGATGATGACCTTCTCGTAGCGCAGGTCCTCCTCGCGGAAGCGGTCGCGCACGCCGCAGCCGAGCGCCTGAATCAAATCGCTCAGTTCCTGGTTGGCGCGCAGCTTGTCCGCCCCGGCGCTGGCCACGTTCAGAATCTTGCCGCGCAGGGGCAGGATGGCCTGGGTCTCCCGGTTGCGGGCCTGCTTGGCCGAGCCGCCCGCCGAATCGCCCTCCACCAGGAAGATTTCGGTGCCGCTTGCACCGGCCCGCGAGCAATCGGTCAGCTTGCCGGGCAGGCGCAGGCGGCGCATGGCCGTCTTGCGCGAGATGTCCTTCTCCTGGCGGCGGCGCAGCCGGTCTTCCGCCTGGCCGATCACCCAGTCGAGCAGCTTGTCGGCCTCCGACGGCGCGCCGCTCAGCCAGTGGTCGAAATGATCGCGGATAACCGTTTCGACGAGACGCGCCGCTTCCGCGCTCGCCAGCCGGTCCTTCGTCTGACCCTGGAACTCCGGATCGCCGATGAATACCGAGAGCAGCGCCCCGGCCGAGCCCATCACGTCGTCGGCCGTGATGATCTGCGCCCGCTTGTTGCCTACACGCTCGCCATGGGCCTTCAGGCTCCTGGTCAGTCCGGCGCGCAATCCCTGCTCATGGGTGCCGCCGCCGCTGGTGGGCACGGTATTGCAGTAGGAATGCAGGAAGCCGTCCGCGCCGCCATACCAGGCCACGGCCCATTCCACCGCACCTTTTCCCTTGCCCCGCTTGACGGAGCCGGTGAAGGGGTCCGCCGTCACCGTCGCGTTCTTGCCGATGGTATCCGCCAGAAAATCCTTCAGCCCGCCGGGAAAGCGCAGCACCGCTTCCTGCGGCGTTTCCTCCGTGTCCTTCAGAAGTTCGGGCGCGCACCACCAGCGGATTTCGACGCCACCGAACAGATAGGCCTTCGAGCGCGACATGCGGTAGAGGCGGGCGGGCCGGAATGCCGCCCTGTCGCCGAAAATCTCCGGGTCCGGATGAAAGGTGACGAGCGTGCCCCGGCGGCGCGTCTTGCCCGCCTGCTTGAGCTTCGAGGACGGCTTGCCGCGCGAAAAGGTCTGGCGGTAGAGCGTGCCCCCGCGGGAGACTTCCACCGTCAGCTCGTCGGAGAGCGCGTTGACCACCGACACGCCCACGCCGTGGAGACCGCCGGAGGTTTCGTAAACCTTGCCGGAGAACTTGCCGCCCGCATGCAGCGTGGTCATGATGACTTCGAGGGCGGACTTGTTTTTGAAACGCGGATGCGGGTCCACGGGAATGCCCCGCCCATTGTCGCGCACGCTCAGCCGCCCGTCCGCCTCCAGCCGCACCTCGATCATGGAGGCATGGCCCGCCACCGCCTCGTCCATGGCGTTGTCCAGGACTTCGGCGAAGAGATGGTGCAGCGCCCGCTCGTCGGTGCCGCCCACATACATGCCCGGACGGCGGCGCACCGGTTCCAGCCCCTCCAGGACCTCGATGTCCTTGGCCGAATAGCCGTCGTCGGGACGGGCGAAATCGAAAAGATCCTTGCGTTTGGCGACGGCCATGCGCGCACGAACTCCCTGCTGGAACGAAGGCGGAAAGGCGCCGAAGCGGCGACTCATCTCCCGGCGGCGCCTTTATAACAGGTTCACGCCGCCGCCGCGTCAAGCCAATGGGGACCGGAGAGGGCCGCAAAGCCCCGGCTGTCCCCCTCCTCCCACCCATTCAGGCCCGGTTCATGCACTTGCAGGCAGCATTGCAATGGGCGAATTGCATACCGAGGAGGCGCGCCATGCTTATCCGGCTGTTTGCGGTACTGGCCATCTGCGCCGGGATTCCGGGCGCCGCCGGCGCCGGCAAGATTTCCCACACCGACCACAATTTCCAAAAAGCGGGCGCGCCGTGCCCTCAGATCTTCACCGAATATGACGCCTTGACCTCGCACGAATACTCTGCGCTCGAAACGGCCCTGCAGCGCTTCGAGCGCGACCTGGCGGGCAAGCGGGGCACTGCCGAGGCCCGCAGTTCCAAGCCCAAGGAAATTGTCGTCGTGGGCAGCAAGATCAAGGAGGCCAGGCGCTCCTCCCGTGCTCGCCGCGATAGATTCAGCACCGTCGAGGGCATGGATTCCAACACCGAGGTCGTCGAATTCCGGGAAGGAGGCGAGCCGTCCTCCCTGCGCGTGCTTCAGGCCGCCATCCGCCGGTTCGAAAAGGCCGCCGGTCCCCGCAGCCCGTGCGTCGGGCGCTGCCGGACGGCGCAACGCCGCTGCCTGAGCCGCTGCCAGCGCGCGCTGCGGCAGAGGAAAGCCTCGGGCCGGTGCGTCTGTGAGCACATCCGCGCCCGCTGCCTCGTGAAGGCCGCGAAAGGCAAAACCTGCATTCCGCCCGATCCCGTCAGGCGCCGCCGCCGGTGAAGGCAGTGCGGCTCTGAATGCCGAAGGGCAGGCGCGAAGCCTGCCCTCCGTGGCGGATTCGTCTGCCGTCTGATCTTTACACGCTGTAGTAAAGCTGGAACTCCACGGGGTGCGGCGTGGAGTCGAAGCGCTCCACTTCCTCCGACTTGAGTTCGATATAGGCATCGAGCTGATCGTCGTTGAAGACGCCGCCCTTGGTCAGGAAGGCCCGGTCCTCGTCCAGCGAGGTCAGCGCCTGGCGCAGGCTGGAACAGATGGTGGGCACGTCCTTCAGTTCCTCCGGGGGCAGATTGTAGAGGTCCTTGTCCATCGGGTCGCCCGGGTGAATCTTGTTCTCGATGCCGTCGAGCCCGGCCATCAGCATGGCGGCAAAGGCGAAATAGGGGTTGGCCGCCGGATCGGGGAAACGCACTTCGAGGCGCTTGCCCTTGGGCGAAGGCGTCCAGGGAATGCGGCAGGAAGCCGAACGGTTGCGCGCCGAATAGGCCAGCAGCACCGGCGCCTCGAAGCCCGGCACCAGCCGCTTGTAGCTGTTGGTGGTCGGGTTGGCGAAGGCATTGATGGCGCGGGCGTGCTTCAGGATGCCGCCGATATAATAAAGCGCCGTTTCGGAGAGGTCCGCATAGCCCGAGCCGGCGAACAGCGGCTTGCCGTCCTTCCAGATGGACTGGTGCGTGTGCATGCCCGAGCCATTGTCGTTGAAGACCGGCTTGGGCATGAAGGTGGCCGTCTTGCCGTAGGCGGCGGCGACCTGGTGCACGATGTATTTGTAGATCTGCATGTGGTCGGCCATGCGCACCAGCGTGTCGAACTTCAGGCCCAGCTCGTGCTGGCTGGGCGCGACCTCATGGTGATGCTTCTCCGGCGCGAGGCCCATTTCCGTCATGACCGAGAGCATCTCCGAACGAAGGTCCTGGCCGGAGTCCACAGGCGGAACGGGGAAGTATCCGCCCTTGGGTCCGGGCCGGTGGCCCAGATTGCCGCTCTCATATTCCGTCGCCGTATTGTACGGGCCTTCGACGGAGTCGATCTGAAAGCCGGTGACGTTCTGGTCCACGCTCCAGCGCACGTCGTCGAAGACGAAGAATTCGGCCTCGGGCCCGAAATAGGCCGTGTCGCCCGTTCCCGACTGCACCAGATAGGATTCCGCGCGCTTCGCCGTGGAGCGCGGGCAGCGGCCATAGGCCTCGCTGGTGGAGGGCTCCAGCACGTCGCAGAACAGAACCAGCGTCGGCTGGGCGATAAAGGGATCGATCACGGCGCTGGCCGCGTCGGGCATCAGGTTCATGTCGGATTCATTGATGGCCTTCCAGCCGGCGATGGAGGAGCCGTCGAACATGGCGCCCTCCGCCAGAAATTCCTCGTCGACCATGGAGGCGTCGAACGACACATGCTGCCATTTGCCGCGCGGGTCGGTGAAACGAAGATCAACGTATTTGACGTCCTCGTCCTTGATCTTCTTGAGGACCGAATTGATGTCGGACATGCGAAGGTTCCCTTCCTGACTGGGGAGATGAAATTTGGCGGAGCGGGCGCCCGCCCTGCTGCGGCGCAAAATCGGCTCCCATTTTAGCGAGCCGGGATGCTGCGGCGCAAGAGAGCGCCCGAGCCCGGGATCGCCGCCCTGCGCAAAAGCGCGCCGGGCCGCAGTTGCGGGCATTTTTACAACCCGAAAACCGTAACCGGCGCAAGTTCCTTTCCGCTCCGGCCGGCCCGCACGTAAGGGTCGTTGTTGCGGCGCAGCAAGCCTGGCGCATTTGCTGTACCAACAGGCCGTTTCCCTTGCCCCCCATTGCCGCGGGCGGGAGCGGGGTTTCCTGGCCGCAAAGCCTGTCCCTGCGCACGCGGTTCGGGCACCGGCCGGGCGCGTTCACACCGCGTCGCGCCCCGTCTCGCCCGTCCGGATACGGATGACCTGCTCCACCGGCGAAATGAAAATCTTGCCGTCGCCGATCCGGCCCGTGTGCGCCGCCTGGCGGATGGCTTCCACCGCCCGGTCCACCTGGTCTTCGGCGAGCACAAGCTCCAGCTTGATCTTGGGGAGGAAGTCCACGACATATTCCGCCCCCCGATAAAGTTCCGTATGCCCCTTCTGCCGTCCGAAGCCGCGGGCCTCGGTCACCGTCATGCCGGTGAGGCCGACCTCCTGCAGCGCTTCCTTCACCTCGTCCAGCTTGAAGGGTTTGATGATCGCCTCGAGCTTTTTCATTGCCGCCGTCTCCTTGCGCGGACCGTGACGCTTTGCCAGTGTGGCAGTGCAAAATCACCGGTCCGGAGTTAGTCAGAATATGTCGCTCGAGCCCTCAGATACAACGCCGGTGCTGATCGGCGCGGCGCAGTTTACGCAGCGGCAGCCGGGTCCGGAAGGCCTTCACGCCGTGGCGATGCTGGAACGCGCAAGCCGCGCGGCCCTCGCCGATACGGGGGCGGGGGAGGCCGTGCTCAAGGCCGTGGATACCACGCTCACCGTTGCCTTTACCATCGATTCCGCCAGGAACCGGGCGCGCGGCCTGCCGCAGATCGAGAACCCGCCGCGCCGCCTGTCGAAGGCGCTGGGCATTGCGCCCCGGCGTGAAATCTGCACCACGACCGGCGGCAACACGCCCCAATATGTGGTCAACCGCATGGCGGAGGAAATTGCGGGCGGTGAGACGAAAGTGGCGCTGCTCGCCGGCGCTGAGTTCCTGCACAGCTATATGCGCCTGCTCAGGGCGGGCGAGGACATGCCGGGCTGGTTCGAGGACCTGCCGGAACCCGAAATCGTCTGGGGCGATCCGCGCGAGGGCACGAGCGCGCATGAGAGCGCCCACGGGCTCAACTATCCGGCCAATACCTATCCCCTGATCGAACAGGCGATCCGCCGCGAACGCGAATCATCCGTGAACGAGCACATGGCGGCGATGGGCCGACTGATGAGCCCGCTTTCCAGAGTGGCGGCGGACAATCCGTATGCGTGGTTCCCGGTCTATCGCAGCCCGGAGGAAATCGCCACCCCTGCGCCGGAAAACCGGATGGTGGGCTTTCCCTATACGAAGTACATGAACGCCGTGATCCGCGTCGATCAGTCGGCGGCCGTCCTGATGACCAGTGTGGGGACCGCGAGGGAACTGGGCGTGCCGCGCGAAAAATGGGTCTTCCTGCATGGCTGCGCCGATGCGGCGGATATCTGGTCCGTACTCGAACGGCCCGAAATGCACCGCTCGCCCGCGATCCGGGCCACAGCGCGGCGGGCGCTCGACATGGCGGACTGGCGGATCGGCGATATCGATTACCTCGATATATATTCGTGTTTCCCGTCCGCGCTCGAGGTGGCCTGCGCCGAACTGGGCATCCCCGAGGACGACCCGCGCGGGCTGACGGTCACCGGCGGCCTGCCTTATTTCGGCGGACCCGGGAACAACTACACCATGCACGCCATTGCCACCATGATGGAACGGCTGCGCGCGAAGCCCGGCTCCCGTGGACTGGTCACGGCCAATGGCTGGTATCTGACCAAACATGCCGTGGGCCTTTATTCCACGGATCCGGTCACGGGACCGTGGGCGCGGGAGGATCCCGCAAGGCTGCAGGCCGAACTGGATGCGGGCCCGCGCCTCCCGGTAACCGAACGTCCCGAAGGAAAGGGTACAATCGAAAGCTTCACCGTGGTGCATACGCGCGAAGGGGTGCGCATGGGCATCGTCATCGGACGCACGGAAGAGGGCGCCCGCTTCGTCGCCAATCCGCCCGCGGAGGAGGCGTTGTTGCTGGGGCTGGAAGCCCGCGATCCCATCGGCCGGACGGGGAGCGTGCGTCCCGCGCCGGACGGCAAGACCAATCTGTTCGTACCGGACGGAATCTAGCCTCGTCCGGCGGATCTTTCAGGGCGAAGGAGGGCGAAAATGCCCCGATTCTATCTGGTGCGTCACGGGCAGGCGGAGAGCGGCTGGGGTCAGGACCATGATCCGGCCCTTTCTGAGACCGGCCGCGAACAGGCCGAGGCCGTGGCGCGGGAACTCGACGGCCGGCTTTCCGGCGTGGGCGTCGTGACCAGCCCCAAGCGCCGCGCCCGCGAGACGGCCGGCCCCCTCGCCAGGCGGTGGGGTGTGGAAGCCATGATCAACCGCGGTGTGAGCGAGGTTCCAGCGCCGACCGATGATCTGGAAGAGCGCGGTGTGTGGCTGCGCCGGGTGATGCGCGAGAACTGGTCCGTCCAGGACCCCCGTCTTCAGGCATGGCGTGCCAATGTGGTGCGCACACTGACGGAGCTGCCCGGCGATGCCGTGATTTTCACCCATTTCATCCCTATTAACGTGGCTGTGGGAGTGGCCACCGGCGACGATCGCCTGGTTTCGTTCCGGCCGGATTACTGTTCCGTCACCGTTCTCGATATGGTCGTGGAGGAATTGCGGCTGGTGGAGCGGGGCCGGGAGGCGGAAACAACGGTCCGCTAAGGCGTTCACTCACACGGCCCGGCCTGGAAGATGGGCGATTCGAAAAATGAACGACGCGACCATGCTCAAGGAAACGGAATTCAGCCTGCCGCTCGCCCTGCTGAGCACGGCGGAAATGGCCCGCGCCGACCGCCTGACCATAGAGGCCGGCCGGCCGGGCATCGAACTGATGGAAGCGGCCGGGCGCCACGTCGCCGGCGCTCTGGAACTGGCCCCGGCAAAGGGCCGGCTGGCCGTGCTCTGCGGTCCGGGCAACAATGGCGGCGACGGATTCGTGGCGGCGCGGCTGGCGCGCAGGGCGGGCTGGGAGGTTCGTCTGGGCCTCCTCGGCGACGCCAGCGCGCTTTCGGGCGACGCTGCCGCGATGGAGCGCGCCTGGGACGGCGACATCGAAGAGGCCTCGCCCGCGCTCCTGGAAGGCGCCGATTGCATTGTGGATGCCCTGTTCGGGGCCGGGCTCTCACGGCCGCTGGAGGGCAGGGCGGCGGAACTGGTGGAGGCCGTCAACGCCTCGAATGCCCTTGTCGTCGCCGTGGATATTCCCAGCGGGCTCGACGGCGATACCGGACTGGTGCGCGGCGCGGCCGTGGAGGCGGACGTAACGGTGACGTTCTTTCGCGCCCGGCCGGGGCATCTGCTCATGCCCGGGCGGCTGATGTGCGGCGAGGTGCTGGTCCGCGACATCGGCATCGAGGCGCAAGTGCTCGACATTCTCCGTCCCCATTGCTTCCGCAATCTGCCTCCTCTGTGGGCGGAACGTTTTCCCGTACCCCGGCTGGACGGGCACAAGTATTTCCGGGGCCATGTGCTCGCCCTGACCGGACACGCCACCTCCACGGGCGCGGGACGGCTGGCGGCGTCAGGCGCGCTTCGCGCCGGGGCAGGGCTGGTCACCGTGGGCAGCCCCGCGGACGCGCTTACCGTCAACGCGGCCCATCTGACCGCCATCATGCTCACCCGGTGCGACGGGGCGGAAGATCTCGGCCGTCTGCTTTCGGAGAACAAGCGCTTCACCCTGTGCATGGGCCCGGGTCTGGGCGTCAACGGCACCACCTGGGACATGGTCCGCGCGGCGTTGGCCTCCGGCGTGCCCGCCGTCTTCGACGCCGACGTGCTTACCATCGGCGCGCAGCACAAGGAGGAATTCTGCGAGGGGCTCCACGACCGGATCGTTCTTACCCCGCATGTCGCGGAGTTCAGGCGGGTCTGGCCTGAGGCGCTGGCGGAGGGACGTCTGGCGGCGGCGCGGAGGGCGGCGCGCGAGACCGGCGCCGTGGTCGTCCTCAAGGGGGCCGGGACGTTAGTCAGTACTGACATGGGTAACAGCCTCTGCAGCGCCGGCAATCCCGGCATGAGCAGTGCCGGCATGGGCGATGTGCTCACCGGGGTGATCGCCGGGTTGCTGGCCCAGGGGCTGGAGCTGGAAACGGCGGCGCAGCTGGGCGTCTGCCTGCACGGGGCGGCCGCAGATCAGGGGGCCAGCGCCGCCGGTGAACGCGGCCTGCTGGCCGGGGATCTGTTCGGCCCGCTGCGCCGGCTTGTCAATGGGTGAGTGCGACGAATCAATTCTTTCGCGCCGGCGCATGCCGTTGGGCGATAAATTCCGCTAAGCTTGGATCAATGGAACAGTACCTCGAAAACGAAGCCGCCACGCTGCAGCTGGGTCGGCGGCTGGCCCGCCTCTGCGTGGCGCCGTGTCTGCTGTTTTTACACGGCGAACTGGGGGCCGGCAAGACCACCCTGGTGCGCGGCCTGCTGCAGGAGCTGGGCCACAGCGGCCCGGTCAAGAGTCCGACCTACACCCTGGTCG
>JBKHIN010000335.1:0-3783 GCA_046538635.1 Alphaproteobacteria bacterium | reverse complement strand
CCTTGGCGCCTTCGCGTGGAAACCTTTTTCATCCCTCGCGGTCAGCGTCAGCCGGTGAAAACTTCGTGGTGAATCGGGAAGGCCAGGACGATGCGGGGAACCCGTTTCAGGCCCCCAGCTCCTCCCGCACGGCCTCGCACACGCGGTCCACCTGGTCATCGCTGAGATAGGGATGCATGGGCAGGGAGAGAATTTCCGCAGCCAGCGCCTCGCAAGCGGGCAGGCCCCCGGCCGGGGCGTAGTCCGCGAAGGCCGGCATCAGGTGCAGGGGCGTCTGGTAATAGATTGCCGCCGGAATGCCGCGTTCCTGCAAGCCTGAGCGCAGGCGGTCGCGTTCCGGCACGGTGACGGAGTAAAGCCCCCAGGAGGGGGCCACGTCCTTCGGGCGGGCGGGCAGGTCCAGCACGTCCGCCAGCGCCGCGTCATAGCGGGCGGCGATCTCCCGGCGGCGGGCCAGTTCGCCGTCATAGATCTCGAGTTTTTCCAGCAGCACCGCCGCCTGGATCGAGTCCATGCGCCCGTTCATTCCTACACGGACGGAATCCCTGCGGGCGTCATCCGTGCCGTGCCAGCGGATGGAGCGCCAGAGTTCCCCGCGTGCCGGATCGGTGGCGAAGATGGCGCCGCCGTCGCCATAGCAGCCCAGCGTCTTGGCGGGGAAGAAGCTCGTGGCGGTCACCGGCGCCAGCGTGCCCACGCGTGCATTGCCCCGTGCGCCGCCGAAGCTCTGGGCCGCGTCGGCCATCACCGGCATGCCGTGGCGTTCGGCCACCGTGGAAATGGCGGGGTAGTGCGCGGGCAGGCCGAACAGGTCAACGGCGATCACGGCGCGGGGGCGCACGCGGCCCTCCGCCGCCACCGCTTCGGCCTTCGCCGCCAGATCGTCCGGACACATATTGAAGGTTCGCCGGTCCACGTCCACGAATACCGGCTCCGCGCCTGTCATCAGGACGGCGTTGGCGGTGGCGTTATAGGTGAAGCCCGGCACGAAGACGGCGTCGCCCGCGCCGACGCCTTCGGCCATGAGCGCGATGACCAGCGCATCCGTGCCGCTGGCGACGGCGACCGCGTCGGCCGCCCCGCTGTAGGCCTTCAGTGCCTCTTCCAGTTCGGCGATTTCCGGGCCGTTGATATATTGCCCGTGGTCGAGCACGGCCTTGATGCGCGCTTCGATCCGGTCACGGATGGCCGCCTGCTGCGCCTTGAGATCGATGAAGGCGACGGGTTCGGGCGCGTGCCCGGCTTCGCGGTCGCGAAGGGCGGCGGTGCTCATGGGCGGCGTCCCTTCAGGCCATGCGGGCGGCGGGGGCGGCCTCGGCTTCCTCGCCGCCGAGTTCGCCGATGGCGGCGGTGATGCGCAGCGCCGTCTCCAGAGCCCGGCGGCCGCAGGGGCCCGAAATCCACGGGGTTTCGCCGTCGCGCACACAGTCCACGAAGCGACGCACGCCAAAGCCCACCGGATCGCCTGCCACGGCGGGCCGGCCGGCCACGTTCTCGCCGCCGAAAGCCGCCACCAGCGTGGCGCCCGTCGTGTTGGTGAGCGTGCGCTTCACGAAATCGATAAAAACCTCTCCGTCCGGATAAACCAGCTTCATGGAGCGTTCACGCTCCTTGGCATTGCGGCTGGCGTGCAGGTGCACGGCGCAACCGTCCTGGAGAACCAGTTCGGCGTTCGCCTCGTCGGCCAGCGTGCCGTGGAGCGCCATGCCTGTGGCGCGCACCCGGTCGACGGGCGCGGGCGCCACCTGATGAACGAGATCGAGATCGTGAATCATCAGGTCCATGACGACGCTGGTGTCGAGCCCGCGCCCGGTGAAGGGGCCCGCGCGGCGGCACTCGATGCGGCTCGGCGTCACGTCGCGGTCCAGAATGCCGAACTGGCCGATGACATAGCGTTCCTGATGGCCTACCTGCAGCGCGCAGCCCCTGCGCGCCGCCAGCGCGATCAGTTCGTCCGCATGGGAAAGATCGAGCGCGATGGGCTTTTCCACCAGCGTATGGATACCCGCCGAAAGCAGGGTCCGGGCCGTCGGATAGTGGGCGGCGGCGGGCGCGGCCACGGTGGCCACGTCGGCCCGGCCCAGAATGTCGCTTACATGGGCCGCGGCCTCGGCCCCGAATTCTTCCGCCACGGCGCGGGCGCGGGAAAGGTCCGGGTCCACCACGGTGACCAGTTCCACATCGGCCATGGAAGCGTATTTGCCCGCATGAATGCGCCCGAAATAGCCCGCGCCCACCACCGCTGCGCGCAGGCCTTCGTTCGCCGTCCGCGTTCCGGCCTCGATCTTGCTGAATTCGTACACGACACCCCGACCTTTGTTTTGTTTCCGCGAAGGGCTCGCGGTTTTCAATGCCCCGTCCATGGCGCGCAAATCCCGTGCCGGTGATATTGCACTGCACATATTGCCCGAGTCCCAGATTGGGGCGCGGGACTTCAAGCCGCAATTCAACAATTGTTTCAGGATTGTTACGAGTGCGAACGCCGGAATCCGCAGTTAAATCAAGGTCTTGTCGCCCAACGGCCACAGTGCGGATGGCGCCGGCTCCGGCATTCCGGCCGCCGCGGCGGCCTGCGGCCATGGGGCGTCTTGATTCCCGGGCGTGTCTGACCAAGGTTCGGACGGTCGCCCCGGCTGACAAGACCGCCGGGCACAGCAAGGGAAACCGGAATGACGACACGCACCAGCCGCGAGATCCGCCTCAAAAGCCGCCCCACCGGCATGCCGAAGCCGGAGAATTTCGAACTTGCCGAGGTGACGCTGCCGGAGCCCGGCGACAATCAGCTTCTGGTGCGCAATATCTGGATGTCGGTGGACCCCTATATGCGCGGGCGCATGATTGACCGGCGCAGCTATGTGCCGCCCTACCAGGTGGGCGCGGCGCTGGATGGCGGCGCCATCGGCGTGGTCGAGGCATCCAACCATCCGGATTTCAAGCCCGGCGACCATGTGAACCACATGATGGGCTGGCGCGAGTATCTCGTCTCGGACGGCCGCGGGCTGCGGAAGGTGGACGGCAGCGCCGCGCCCTTGCAGGCTTATCTGGGCGTCCTGGGCATGCCGGGGCTGACGGCCTATGCGGGCCTGCTGCGCATCGGCGAGCCGAAAGAGGGCGAGACGGTGTTCGTCTCGGCGGCTGCCGGCGCGGTGGGCTCGGTCGTCGGACAGATCGCCCGGATCAGGGGCTGCCGCGTCGCGGGGTCGGCGGGATCGGACGAGAAAGTCCGCTGGCTGACGGAAGAGGCGGGGTTCGATGCGGGCGTGAACTACAAGGCCGTTCCGAACCTTCAAGCTGCCATGGCGGAAGCCTGCCCGAACGGCATCGACGTCTATTTCGAGAATGTGGGCGGCGCCCACCTGGTGGCCGCGCTCAACCTCATGAACACGTTCGGGCGTATCCCGCTGTGCGGGATGATCTCCCAGTACAATCTCGACCGCCCGGAGCCCGGACCGTACAATCTGGTGCTCGCCGTGGCAAAGAGCCTGAAGCTCCAGGGTTTTGTCGTCGGAAACTATCTCGACATGCTGGAGGATTTCTACCGCGACATGCCCAAATGGATCGCCGAGGGCCGCGTGAAGTGGAAAGAGACGGTCCGTGAGGGAATCGAGTCCGCTCCGGACGCTTTCCTGAGCCTGTTCACCGGCGACAAGTTCGGCAAGATGCTGGTGAAGCTGTCTTAGGGGGCAGAGCCGCAGAGTCCGTCCCGGGGGCATTGCGGCGCCCACCGCGAGGGATGAAAAGCATCTCACGCGAAGGCGCGGGGGCGCGAAGCGCCTTCCCTGG
>JBKHIN010000334.1:0-3790 GCA_046538635.1 Alphaproteobacteria bacterium | reverse complement strand
GGGAAGGCGCTTCGCGCCCTCGCGCCTTTGCGTGAGACCCTTTTCATCCCTCGCGATGGGCGTTAGCCGGTGAAAACTTTGTGCGTCCTCCGTGTCTTCGTGTGAACCGCTGAAAACATCCGCCCGCTCACGCCGCGTCGTTGCCCGCCGTTTGCGCGCGCTCCGCGCCCTCGCCCGCCTCGCATACCGGCAGGGTGACGTGGACCCGCGTTCCCCGGCCCGGCGTGCTGTCGATGTTCAGCGCGCCGCCATGCAGGTGCGCCAGCGACTTCACGATCGCCAGGCCCAGCCCGGTGCCCGCCGGGGCGGGTGCGAACTCGTCCGCCCGGGCCTCGCGCCTGCGGTGCACCGACTCCGCCTGCTCGAAGGGCTGCGCCAGACGGCCCAGTTCGGCGGCGGGAATGCCGATGCCCGTGTCCCGGACCTCGAGCACCATCGCCTTGCCCGCCAGGCGGGCGGCCACGGCGACCTTGCCTCCGCGCGGCGTGAATTTCACGGCGTTCGACGCCAGATTGAGAAGCATCTGCCGGACGGCGCGCCGGTCGGCGTTGACCCGCGGCAGGCCGGGCTGAACGTGCCTTTCCAGCGTGACCTCGGCCTGCTCCGCGGTGACCGACAGGGTGCGCAGCACACGGTCCACAAGGTCCGCCACATCGACCGGCTCCAGGTTCAGCCGGTACTTGCCCGCCTCGATCTTGGAGAGATCGAGCACGCCGTCGATCAGGTCGCGCAGATGTTCGCCGCTCTCGTGAATATGGTGCGCATAATCCAGATAGTGCCTGTGCCCGAGAGCCCCGAACATCTCCGCCTTCATGACTTCCGAGAAGCCGAGAATGGCGTTGAGCGGCGTGCGCAATTCATGGCTCATGCCGGCGAGGAAACGGCTCTTGGCCTGGTTGGCGGATTCGGCGGCGTCGCGCGCCTCGCACAGTTCGGCCTCCTGCGTCTTTCGCCGGGAAATGTCGCGGGTGACGGCAATCAGATCGTAGGCGGGCGCGCGCGGGCCGCGAACCGGAGCGGGATCGCCTCCCTCTTCCGTCTTTACGGGTACGGGGCGGCAGCGGGTTTCCAGCCAGACATAGCTGCCGTTCCTGCGCTGATGGCGGTATTCGATCGTGGCGTTCTCGCCGAAATAGATGGCGCGGGAAAAGGCGGTCTGCACCCGGCGGCGGTCCTGCGGATGGATCAGGCTGGCGGCCGCCAGCCCCTCCAGTTCCTCAGGCGCATAGCCCAGAATGGACATGCAGGCCGGGGAAACGAAGCGCAACCGGCCGTCGGGGCCGTGGCGGGAGATCATGTCCAGCGCATGATCCGCAAGCAGGCGGTAGCGCGCCTCGCCGCGCCTTGCGGCGGCGGCCAGATCGCTTTGCGAGCGCTGGAGCACGAGCGCCGCCGAGCCCGCATAGGCGAGCGCCAGCAGGATCACCGCCGAACGCAGCGCGGCCGTGGCGGACTCCGTGAGCACAATGGCCGGAAGCCCGGCAAGCTCGAGCGCGGCCAGGACCGCCAGCGCCAGCGCGCACAGGACGATGGCGGCGACGACCAGTCTGCGGCTGCCGGAAAGCGCCGCCTCCAGAGGCACGATAATCAGCCAGACCAGCAGGAACGAATTGAGCCCGCCCGTGATCAGCGACAGATAGGAAATCAGCGCGGTCAGGTTGACGGTGGAGACGGTGCAGGCGGCCGTCAGCGAGCCCGTCAGCCGCGGCAGAAACGCGATGCCCGCCGGACTGACCAGCCAGAAACCGGCGACGGCCTCGGCGGTGCCGATGGGGCCGCTCATCACGGCGTAGAAGACAAAGCAGACACCCGCCACCGTGCCCGCGCCCAGATGCGCCAGCGCAAAGGCGCGGTGGCGCCGGGCGGCGCAGGCATCGCCCCGGACGCGCGGATGGACGGTCAGCCTGGTCCACGGACCTGCGGCGGGTTGTTGGGATACGCTCAATCCGATTGCCCCTGAGTCCCTGCTCGATCCCTGCCGGAGTTTCGCCGGGCAAAACGCTTGCGCCCGGGCTTAACGGATTCTTACCATTAAACGCTAGGCAAGATTCCTTAATGAGGTTTGAACCGGTTTTCCGGGTTCTGCCGCCATTGTAGCGCCCGGCTTCCGAGGGCCGGCCGCAGAGCGGCGGTCACGGGAGAAAGCATGCAAGTCCGGGGCCTTCTTCTCCTGTGTGCATTCGAAGCCGCTGCGGCGGGCGCCGCCGCCCGACACGAATTTACCGAAACCGGCAAGTCCCGGGGAGACTTCGTGAGCACCGGCAACCACGATCCGCAGCCGTAACGTTCCCCGTTCCGGGCCGACGCAAGAAAAAACCGAAATATTCGCTCTCACTTATTTACGACGTTTCTTTACGCTGCCCTAAGGCGCTTTCACTAACCCTGTGCATCAGACAGTAGATTACGAGGTACAACGGGTATGTTGCGCATGTTTTTCTGGGCGGGCATTTTGATGCTCACCCTGGCGTTGGCGCCGGATTTCGGAGTTCTTGGCCCCGCGGCAGACCGGGGCCGTGACAAGGCCGGAGTGCAGGACCTCTTTTACATCGTATCCGAGACGGCGTCGGATATGGGCGGGATCTGCGGCCGGCGGCCGGAAGTCTGCGAAAGGTTTGATCGTATCTGGACCCAGTTCCGCAACCGTGCCGTGCGTCTGACGGGCGCCGCCCATGACTGGCTGATCGGGCAGGAATTCGCGGGGAATGCGCCGCCTGCGGCGGGCCCGCAGGCGCCTGAGCGCGCCGGTCCGCCGCCGGAAAGGAACGGCGGGGATGCCTGGCATCTTGCGGAAACACCACCTGAAGACAGGCAATGAGCGCATTTGCACCGGGCCCGGCCGCCTTCTTGCAATCAGGGCGGCCGGGCCTTCGTGTTGCACTGCACGGCCGATTTTCCGCGCTGCAAGATGGACAAGAAGCGGCTGATTCGCGAGAGTAGCGTTTACCAACTCATGGTTACATTCAGGGTGTGTCCAGGGGTCTCGCTTCCTGTGCGCACCGCTCCCCGATATGACCAAATCAGAGAGTTATCCCCATGCTCGACGCCCGCCTGTTTCCAGTGCCGACATCCCGGACGCAAGACCTGACCGACGTGGAGATCCGCGCCGCCACGGCCGACGATGCCTCGGCCATCGTGCGCATGATCCGGGCGCTTGCGGCCTATCAGGACCAGGACGACACGGTTTCGGTGACGGTAGAGGACATCCTGCGTGACGGCTTCGGCCCGCAGCCGCGTTTTTCCGCGGTGATCGCCGAACGTCTGGGCACCGCCGTGGGGCTGGCGATTTTCTTCGAAACCTATTCCACCTGGGAGGGCTGCCCGGGAATGTTCATCCACGACCTGTTCGTGGCCGAGGAAATGCGCGGCAAGGGCGTGGGGCAGGCCCTCGTCCACCATGTGGCGGAGGTCGCCGCGCGGCGGGGCTGCAGCCATGTGCAGCTCAACGTCGTCCACGCCAACCGGGCGCGGGACTTTTATGACCGGCTGGGTTTCTCCCATGTGGACGACCTGCTCACCTACCGGCTTTGCGGCAACGCCTTCCGGCTGATGACCGCGGCCTGAACGCCTGTCCGATCAAATCGATGCACTTTCAGGTTGACCTCTCCCTCGGGAGAGGTCGCCCTCCGGAGGAGGGCGGGTGCGCGCGCACCGGAGGCGCGCAGAAGACTCCGGCAACGGTGTTCCCGTCGCGTTTATGTCATGCCCCTCACCCTCCCACGCCGCTACGCGGCGCGGGCCCCTCCCTCTCCCGAGGGAGAGGGGTTTCGCTGCCGCGCATAGTGTGAAGGAC
>JBKHIN010000333.1:0-3795 GCA_046538635.1 Alphaproteobacteria bacterium | reverse complement strand
CGGCGACATCGCGCAGCACGATATGGTGGGGCCAGTGGCCGCCCGTGCCGCCGACCTCGACGTCGCCGCCCAGCGCGTCGTCCAGCGTGGGTTCGAGCGCGTCGAGGACCACGCGGCGGCCCGCGCCGGTGTTCAGCAGGCCGGCATAAATGCCGATGAACAGCACGACAAGGACCGCCACGGCGGCCAGCACATAAATCGAAACCCGCTTCGGCATGATCTAAAAGGCCTGGCCCAGACTGATGTAAAACTGGAAATCGTCGTCGATATCGCGTTTTTCCAGCGGGATCGCGACATCCAGCCGGACCGGGCCGATGGCCGTGTAATAGCGGAAGCCTATGCCCGCACCGGCCCGCAGGTCATCCACTTCGGGCAGGCCCGCAAGGGACGCGCTGCCGGCTTCTATGAAAGTCACCATGCCTATCGATTTAGTGAATTTGATGCGGAACTCCACGCCCCCTTCCAGCACCGAGCGTCCGCCGATGGGGTCGCCCTCCGCATCGAGCGGGCTCAGCAGCTGATACCCGTAGCCGCGTACGGAGCCCGCGCCGCCCGAATAAAAGCGGCGGTTGGCCGGAATATCCTCGATGGGCGCGCCGACCGTGGCGCCGAACCGGGTCCACAGCGCCGCGACGTAATAGGCCTTTTCGTCAAACGGGATATAGCCGGACCCCTCGAGCCTGAACTTGGTGAAGTGGAACGGATCGTCGTCGGTAAACCCCTGCGCCGGGGTGATTTCGGCGGCCACCCTCAGCCCTTTCCTGGGGTCGAGGACGTCTTCCGTGCTGTTGTAGATCGCGCCCACCGGCAGGGCCCCGAGCCAGGAGGTCCTTTGGCCGAATGTATCCTCGAAGTCCGACCATTCCACTTCGCCGGCGCCGCTCACCTGCCAGCGCTTGCCGATCTTGCGCAGCAGGCCCACGCGTCCGGTGACGTTGACGCCGGAAAAGGCGTCGCTGTCCTCATGGGCGCCTTCGAGCCGGGCAAACCAGGCGCCCCGCTCCGGCGGCCGCGGCTTGCGGAAGCTGACGCCGGCGATCTGCTTGACCTGCGTGGCATTGACCTCCAGCCGGATTTTTTCCGCACTGCCGAACAGGTTGCGGTGCTCCCAGAAAACCCGGCCGCCTGCCCCCAGATTGGTGGAATAAGAGGCGCCCGCGCCGATGGTGCGCGGCGGCCGTTCGGTGACCTGAACCTTGACGGGGGTGACGCCCCCGGGCCCCGTTTCGCCCGGTTCCACCTCGACCGAGGTGAACAGCGCGGCGCGCGCGAGGGTGTCGCGGAACTCGGTCAGCTCCTTGGACTTGAACTGCTCGCCCTGTTCCCAGGGAACGAATTCGTCCACATAGGCTTCGTCCGTGCGCTCCAGCCCGCTCCACACCACGTCGCCATAGACCGCGCGCGGGCCCGAATCGACCGTCAGTTCCAGCGTTGCGTTGCCCGTCGCCGGAACCGCCTCGACCCGGCGGTCGGCGATGCGCGCGGCCGGAAAGCCGTGATTGTGCAGATAGTTGAGGAATTCCCGCTGAAGTTTCGCAATGTCCTCGCCCCGGGGCGAGCCCGCCGTCTCGACGCCCGCCTCCTTCAGCGTCTTCGGCCGCCCGTTGTCGATCTCGTCCCCGTAATTGAGGACATAGTTGGTGACCTTGAACTTCTGGCCCGGGGTGACCTGGTAGGTCAGCACGTAGTCGTCGCCGCTCCCGGTGACCTCATAGCCCACTTCGGGCGTGTAATACCCCTCCGAGCGCAAGGCGGCCTCGAGGCGGGAGAGGTCGTTCTCCGCCGCGTGGCGCAGCGCGGCGGCGTTCTCCAGCTCCGGCTTGTCCTTGCCCGTCAGCTCCGAGGCCGTTTTCAGCTTGTCCTTCAGGTCATCGTCCTCAACGCCGGTAACGCGGACCTCGACGTCCAGCGCCGCCTGCGCCGGGGCGGACAGAATCAGCGCGGCAAGCAGGCACAGGCCAAGCGCTGGCAGGCCCTGCCCCCTGCGCTCTGACGGCCCCGGCCTTCTGCGGACTGCGCGATACGGTCTGATTTCCGGATCCCCGTTGATGCGATGTACCTGCCGTTTTTCTATCACATGTTCCGGCGGTTTCCCGGCCACAAGAGCCTGGAAATAGTGGTTAAGCCTTGAGGGGCATGCGCCGGCCCCGGCTCACTGGCAGGAACGTTATGGTTAAGCATTGGTTTCTCTACGGCGGGTTAATCTTTCCGGTCCGCTTCATGCAGGCTGAAGGAAGCCGGAGTCATTCCCGGAATGAGGGTGGCGCCATCTTCAACGGCCGCGGAAACCGTTTGATCGGAACCGCACCCGCCCCTAGGCTTGGCTTCCGTTAAGCGGCAAGGGGTGCCAGCCGTGACGTTTGAAGACAAGACGCTGCCCGGAGCGGTGAGCCGGGTTCGCTGTCATCACTGTGTGGTCCGCTCGGACGGATTTTGCGGCGCGGTCTCCTGCAGGCAGTTATCCCATCTCGACCGGATCTCCCATTCCCAGACATTCGCCCGCCAGCAGTCTCTCTTCTACGAGGGCGATCCGGCGACGGCGGTGTTCAACGTGGCGGAAGGCGTCGTGCGCCTCACGAAACTGCTCGCCGACGGGCGGCGCGCCGTGGTGGGCTTCGTCTATCCCGGCAGTTTTCTGGGCCTGTCCGCGACGGCCACGCACGGCTATTCGGCGGAGGCCGTCACCGCGGTGGGCACCTGCCGGTTCGCCCGCGCGAGGCTGGAGGCGGCCTGTGCGGAGATGCCCGAACTGCAGCACCGCCTGCGGGAGATGACGAGCCGGGAGCTCATGGCCGCCCGGAACCGGATGCTCACTCTGGGGCGCAAGTCGCTGCGGGAGCGCATGGCCAGTTTCCTGCTCGAACTGGCGGAACATGACCGGGGCGGCGATCCGGAAGTGCTGTCCATGCCCATGAGCCGCTCCGACGTCGCGGATTATCTGGGCCTGACCATCGAAACGGTGAGCCGCTGCCTGACGGGCATGACCCGGGACGGGCTCATCGAACTGCCCGACAAACGCTCCGTGCGCGTCCGCAACTGGATGGCCCTCCGCCGCCTCGCCGACGGAGAACGGGCCGACGGCGGGTGAGGGCCTTCATTTGCCCCCCTCCCTTCCCCCCGCTACCCTCTCCGGGGTAACGGCGTGAAGGAGCCTCTCTCATGGCGGCGCATGATCTGGTGATCCGGGGCGGGCTGGTCTATGACGGTTCGGGGGGTGCGCCCTTCGAGGGCGATGTGGCGGTCTCCGGCGGGCGGATCGCCGAAACCGGCCCGCGTCTGGGCCGGGGCGCGCAGGAGATCGACGCGCGCGGGCGCATCGTCACCCCCGGCTTCGTGGACATCCACACCCATTATGACGGCCAGGCCACCTGGGACGAGCGCCTGTGGCCCTCCTCCTGGCACGGCGTCACCACCGCGGTGATGAGCAATTGCGGCGTCGGCTTCGCCCCCTGCCGGGCGCAGGACCACGACATGCTCATCCGCCTCATGGAAGGCGTGGAGGACATTCCCGGCGCCGTGCTCCATGAGGGGCTGAACTGGGACTGGGAAACGCTGCCCGAATATCTCTCCGCCCTCGAACGCATTCCCCACGATATCGACATCGCCGCCCAGGTGCCCCACGGGGCGCTGCGCGTCTATGTCATGGGGCAGCGGGGCGCGGACCGGGAGCCCGCAACGCCTGAGGACATCGCCGAAATGGCGCGCCTGGCGCGCGAGGGCGTGGCGGCGGGCGCGCTGGGCTTTTCCACCTCGCGCACCCTCAATCACCGCACCAGCGACGGTAAGCCCACGCCC
>JBKHIN010000332.1:0-3802 GCA_046538635.1 Alphaproteobacteria bacterium | reverse complement strand
CCGAGCGGGGCGAAACCCCGCTCTACTACGCCAGCAAACAGGCAATGGCGGCGCTGGAATTCGTAGGGCGGGTAGAGGCCGTAGGCCGAAACCCGCCATTCGGTGCTGCCTTGAATCGTTGAGTTTGGACGTTGAGTTGGCGGGTCCCGCTGCGCTCGACCCGCCCTACGATTCTATGACGACTCCCCGTCGATCAGCACGGCGATCAAGAGCGCGGGCTCGGAACCCTTGTTGACCCAGGCGTGATTGGTGGCGCGCTGCACCACCACGTCGCCCGGTTTGAGGTCCACCTCGCCCTCGTCCACCAGCAGGGTGACCTCGCCCTTGAGCAGGATGATATAATCCAGAGTTTCCGTCTTGTGCATCATGGGATGGCGCGAGGTGTCCACGCGCGCGTGCGAGGCGTGGACGGCCGCGAAGCCGAAGGCGGCCGCTTCTTCGCGCTCCTCCGCGCTCATGCCGTCCGGCTCCGGAGCGACGGAAAACCAGCGCACCTTTACGCCGCCTTCGGGCGGCTCCAGCCGGACTTCGCCCGCCGCCGGGTCTTCCGGGTTGGCGGTGGGGGCGGGCACCCTGTCCGCGGTCCAGATTTCGGCGAGCCCGGCGCCGTTCGCCTCGATCACATTGGCCGGCGGGCCGTCATGTTCGATGATCGAGCGGCCCCGGGCGTCATGGCCGGTGATGACCCGGCGCAGCGAATTCAGCATGGGCGTCCTCCCTTCGTTTCGGGGGGAGCTTCCGCTGGCGGGGCCGGACTGTCAACGAACGGCCATGCGGCCTCATTCGAAGCGCCTGCAGCGCTGCAGCCGTTCCCGGCGCATGTCGGCTTCGTCCTCCGCCTCGTCACGGGGAACGTCCAGGCACCAGCGGTAATGGCGGTCGCGGTTGAAATGCCAGGCCGGGCCGGCAAAGCCGCAGTCCAGTTCCGCGTTGAGTTCCTGGGCCCTGGCGGCGCGGCGGGCGTAGGTCCGGCAAAACGCTTCCTTTTCGGCGCCGCCGTCTTCCATGCCGTCACCCCTCCGGCAGCTTTCCAGCTTTTCCCGCCGCATGCGGGTTTCTTCCCTCACCCGCTCGGGGGGAGTGTTCAGGCACCAGTGGTAATGGCTGTTCCGCCTTGTGTGCCAGGCCGAACCGGTAAAGCCGCACTCCAGGTCCTGATTGGTTGCCTCCGCCTCGAGGGCCCGGTCGGCATAGGCGCGGCAGAATTCTTCCTTGCCGCGGGCTCCGGGTCCGGGGCCGATTTCCCGTCCCCTGTCTTCAAGCAATGCGGCCCTGTAAACGGTGTTCTCCGCCGGGGCCGCGCCCGTGAGCAGGCCGGTGCCCAGCGTGACTGCGGCAAACCCCACTGCCAGTCTCTTCAAATCAATCATGACATTTCCCTGACCGTGATCCGGAGAAATCACGATAGGGAAGGAAAGGTCAGCATTCGATTAAGGGCCGGTCACATCCGCCGCCGCTCCCGGTCCTGCGGCCCGCCCCGAAAGGTTTCGGGACGGGCCGCGATTTTCATGGGCCCGGACTACGTATTACCGGCAGCCCTGCAATTGCCGCTGGCGGGCCCGGCTCTCGCTCTCGGCCCGGCTCTTGGGCACCCGCTCTCACACTAGCGAAACCCCGAAACGAAACCCCGATCAAACGCCGGGCGCTTTTCCACGGGCCTGCTGTCCCATGTTATGAATGAAGCGGGAGAGGGGTCAGGCGGCGCGCCGCCCGTGTCGTTCGATGCACTGAAAACCGGAGGGGCTTCGCCGGGGTCTCGAGATGGTCAAGATCCGGTACGGAACGTCACTCTTCAGTGCCCCGTACGGCCATGACCAGTTCATCGAGACGCGCGGTCATTTCCCGCCAGGAGTCCGCGCCCACCTGGCGGGTGAAGCGCTCCTGCACTTCCTGCCAGTATGGCACGGCGCGCCGGATGGCCTCGCGCCCTGCCGGCGTCAGGCGGACCCGCTTGCCGCGCTGGCCGTTGCCGCCGATGCGCAGCAGTCCCTCGCGTTCCAGGGGGCGCAGATTGCGGCTCAGCGTGGAGGGGCTCAGCACCAGTTCGCGCGACAGCCCGGACATGCCGGTCTCGCCGTCGCGCGCCAGGACGAGCAGGATCACAAGCTGGGTGGAACGCAGGCCCGTGGGCTGAAGGGCCTCGTCGAACATCTGGGTGAGCGCGCGCGAGGCCTTGCGCAGGTTGAAACTGCCGCAGATGGCGAGCACCTCGCCGGCGTCGACGCCGTCTTCCGTGTCCGCGATTTCGCTCACCCTGTCTCCTGCCGGTGCCTGTATTGCCGCCTATTTCTGCAACTCCCGCATGGCGCGGTCAATCCCGTCCAGCGTCAGCGGAAACATGCGGCCGGAAATCAGCTGATTGATGAGCTGGATGGAGGGTGTGTAATCCCAGTATCGCTCCGGCACCGGGTTGAGCCAGACGCAGTGCTCGTAGATGTCGAACACGCGCTGCAGCCAGACCGCGCCCGCCTCCTCGTTCCAGTGCTCCACGCTGCCGCCCGGATAGGTGATCTCATAGGGGCTCATGGTGGCGTCACCCACCAGGATCACCTTGTAGTCGGAGGGGTAGGTGTGCAGCACGTCCCAGGTAGGCGTGGTCTCGTTCCAGCGGCGGCGGTTGTCCTTCCACACCGCCTCGTAGAGGCAATTGTGGAAGTAGAAATATTCCATGTGCTTGAACTCGCTGCGCGCCGCGGAAAACAGTTCCTCGCACACGCGCACATGGGGGTCCATGGAGCCGCCCACGTCGAAGAACAGCAGCACCTTCACCGTGTTGTGCCGTTCCGGGACCATGTGCAGGTCCAGATAGCCCTTGTGGGCGGTCGAGCGGATGGTTTCGGGCATGTCGAGTTCCGTCTCCGCCCCCTCGCGCGCGAACTGGCGCAGGCGGCGCAGGGCGATCTTGATGTTCCGTGTGCCCAGTTCCACCGTGTCGTCGAGATTGCGGAACTCGCGCTTGTCCCACACTTTCACCGCGCGCCCGTGGCGGCCCTCCCCGCCGATGCGCACGCCTTCCGGGTTATAGCCCGCATTGCCGTAGGGCGAGGTGCCCCCGGTGCCGATCCAGCGGTCGCCGCCCTCGTGGCGCTCCTTCTGCTCTTCAAGGCGCTTCTTCAGCTCCTCCATGAGCTTTTCCCAGCCGCCCATGGCCTCGATCTGGGCCTTTTCCTCCTCGGTCAGGAACTTCTCGGAAAGCGCCTTCAGCCATTCCTCGGGAATGTCCGCCGACAGAAATTCGTCCATGTATTCCAGCCCCTTGAACACATGGCCGAACACCTGGTCGAACCGGTCCAGATAGCGCTCGTCCTTCACCAGGGCCGCGCGGGCGAGATAGTAGAAATCCTCCACCTTCATGTTGGCGAGGCCGGCCGCCACCGCCTCCAGCAGCAGCATGTACTCCTTGAGCGTCACGGGAATGCCCGCCCGGCGGAGTTCGTGGAAGAAGTTCAGGAACATTGCCGTTTCTCTACCCTTGCGGTGGGAGAAGAGTTTCACCACCAAGACACAAAGAGGGCACGAAGTTCACGGAGGGAAAGTCAGCACAAGAATGTTATGAACCGCTCATCCCTGCGGAAGCAGGGATCCAGAAGCGTTACGGCGCAGGACGGCGTCCGGGCTGCGGCGCCTGCCCACTTCGCTTTCATACCCAGTTCACTGGGCCCCGGCTCTTCGGCCGGGGAGAGCGGAAACAAATATTTCCTTCGTGTACTTTGTGCCTCCTTCGTGTCTTCGTGGTGAAATCTCAATTCTCCCGTTCCCGCCGCCCCAGGAACACCAGGCGCTCGAACAGGTGCAAGTCCTG
>JBKHIN010000331.1:0-3806 GCA_046538635.1 Alphaproteobacteria bacterium | reverse complement strand
CGCCCTACCCGCCGAACACCGCGCCCGCCACGATGGCGATGAAAACAATCGCCCCGAAGTCCCGGTTGGAGCGGAAGATCGCGAGACACACTTCCGGCCGGTCGATGTCGAGCACGCGGATCTGCCGGGCCAGATGCGCCGCCCCTGCGGCCAGAACCAGATAATAGACCCAGTGCAGTCCCGCCAGTGCGCCCGCCGCCGCCAGACATACGATCGTAAGCGCGTAGACGGCGGCCACCACGGGCCGCGTTTTGCGCCCGAGGGCGAGGGAGGCCGACTTCACGCCGATCAGGATGTCGTCCTCCCGGTCCTGATGGCCGTAGATCGTGTCGTAACCCACGGTCCAGAGAATGCCGGCGGCGTAGAGCGCCGCCGGGGCGGGACCGAGCGAGCCGGTGGCCGCCGCCCAGCCCAGCAGCGCGCCCCAGTTGATGGTCAGCCCCAGCCAGACCTGCGGCCACCAGGTCAGCCGCTTCATATAGGGATAGGCGGCGACCAGCAGCAGCGAGGCGGCCCCCAGCACGATCGCGAACAGATTGAAGGTGAGCAGGATGGCGAGCCCCAGCGCGCACAGCAGGCCCAGAAACGCCCAGGCCCGCAACGGGCTGACGGCGCCCGAGGGCAGCGGCCGGGAAGCCGTGCGCGCCACCTTCGCGTCGATGTCGCGGTCCACGATGTCATTGAAGGTGCACCCCGCCCCGCGCATGATGAACGCCCCCAGCGCGAAGGCGATCAGCAGCCACGGATCGGGCCATGCGCGCCCCGTATGCGCCGCGGCCAGGGCAATGGACCACCAGGCCGGAAACATGAGCAGATACGCGCCGATGGGCCGGTCGGCGCGCATCAGGCGCAGATAGGGCCGCAGGGATGCGGGCGCGCGCCGGTCGACCCAGTTGCCGGGAACCGCGTCGGCGACCGCACGGTCTTGACCGGGCCGGGAATGGGAGGCTGGATGGCTCATAACATGATCTGGATAAGCCCCCTCCGCTGCGGCGGCAAGGCCGCAGATTGCCGCCCGTCATGAGCCAGTCCTCTCCGCCGCATGACGCCCCGCGCGCCTGCGCCACGGGCAAGATCCGGCTTTTTGTCCGCGAGACGCTGGCCCCGGGCGCCCGCCTGACCCTGCCGCCGGAGCAGAGCCATTACGCCGCCCGTGTCATGCGCGCGCGGGCAGGCGACCCCGTAGTTCTGTTCAATGGCAGCGACGGTGAGTGGCGTGCGGTGATTGACGAGACGGACAAGCGCAGTGTCCGTTTGCACGTGGAAAGCCGCCTGCGCGATCAGGACGCCGTGCCCGACCTCACCCTGCTGTTCGCGCCGGTGAAACGCGCGCGGCTCGACTTTCTGGTCCAGAAGGCCACGGAGCTTGGCGTGCGCGCCCTGCGCCCGGTGCTGACGCGGCGGACGATCGTCGAACGCGTCAATCTGGAGCGGATGCGCGCCAACGTGATCGAGGCCGCCGAACAGTGCGGCCGCCTGACCGTGCCGGAGGTGCTGGAGCCCGTGAAGCTGTTGCGGCTGCTCAACGAGTGGCCCTCCGGCCGCCGTCTGCTGTTCTGCGACGAGGCGCTGCCCGAAAGCGAACCCGCGCGAACTGCCCGCGAGGCTTTGGGCGCGCTCGACAGAGAAGCGCGGAACGCGCCCTGGTCCGTGCTCATCGGTCCCGAAGGCGGTTTCGCCCCTGAGGAACGCGAGCTTCTTCACGCGTTGCCGGACGCAACTGCCGTGGGGCTGGGTCCGCGCATCATGCGCGCCGACACGGCCGCCATCGCCGCGCTGACGCTCTGGCAGGCCCATCTCGGCGATTGGTAATCCGTCACATGGCTGTAATTTGTGATTAATCACATTTACTGTGCGGGTTTTAATGGGCGGCCAACAATGCCACGCAAGACTGGCAATGACGGCGTTGGGGCCGTCCGCCGCCGATGGGAGCGCTAATCCAGTCATGTCTGTGCCGCAGGAAGGGGGCGGGCCGGTGGAAAACCGGCGCCAGCTTGTCGAGTATCTCGAGGACGGCTGCAAACCGCGAGCGGAATGGCGCATCGGGACCGAACACGAGAAGTTCGGTTTCCAAGAGGACGATTTCACCCCCCTGCCCTATGAAGGACCGCGCGGTATCGAGACCGTGCTCAAGGGGCTGATGCGCTTTGGCTGGGAGGCGGTGCGGGAGGGCGAAACCCTTGTCGGTCTGACGCAGGGCGGGGCCTCGATCAGCCTGGAACCCGGCGGCCAGCTCGAACTTTCCGGCGCACCGCTCGACAATCTTCACCAGACCTGCGACGAGGCCCACACGCACCTGCACCAGGTAAAGTCCGTCTGCGAGGAACTGGGCATCGGGTTCATCGGCCTGGGCATGTCACCCAAATGGACGCTGGAAGAAACCCCCGTCATGCCCAAGGGCCGCTACGGCATCATGAAACGCTACATGCCCACGCGCGGGCGGCTGGGCCGGGACATGATGTTCCGCACCTGCACCATCCAGACCAATCTCGACTTTTCGGACGAAGCGGACATGGTGCGCAAACTGCGCACTTCGCTGGCCCTCCAGCCCATAGCCACGGCGCTGTTCGCCAACTCTCCGTTTACGGACGGAAAACCCAACGGGTTCCTTTCCTGGCGGGCGCATGTCTGGACGGACACGGACCCGGACCGCACCGGCCTTCTGCCCTTCGTGTTCGAGGACGGCTTCGGCTTCGAACGCTGGGTGGACTACGCGCTCGATGTGCCCATGTATTTCATTTACCGGAACGGCGCCTATCTCGACGTGTCCGGACAGTCCTTCCGGGATTTTCTGGAAGGCAGATTACCCGCGCTGCCCGGTGAGAAGCCGACGCTTTCGGACTGGGCCGATCATCTGACCACGTTGTTTCCGGAGGCGCGTATCAAGCGCTTCATGGAGATGCGCGGCGCGGACGGCGGGCCCTGGAGCCGCATCTGCGCCCTGCCCGCCTTCTGGGCGGGGCTGCTCTATGACTCACAGGCGCTCGGCGCAGCGTGGCAAATTGCGCGGGACTGGACGGCGGAGGAACGCGAGACCCTGCGGCGCGACGTGGCGAGGCTCGGGCTGAAGGCGGACATTCGTGGACGGAGCGTTCGCGACATCGCCAGTGAGTGCCTGACCCTGGCGCAGCAGGGCCTGAAGCGGCGGGCGCGGGCGGGCGTTTCGGCACCGGACGAAACGGTTTTTCTCGATTCCCTGTTCGAAATCGCGGCCGCCGGCCGCACGCCGGCCGAAGACCTGCTCGAGGCCTATCACGGACGCTGGCAAGGCGACATCGACCGTATATTCAGGGAATATTCTTACTGACAGACCGGCCTCTTCCGCAATGAGCGCTGGATTTGGGAAGCAAGTAACAGAAGACATGAGAGGCCGGCGTTCACATTCAGCGGTCCGGAATGCTTATTTGCGAGTCGTCATCTCTTTTGCACGCCTGCCTTATAAGCTGGAAGCATCGGCCGCCTTGTCGTAAATTTGGCAAAAAAAAGGCGAAAATTGCTTAAAATCTTCACAAGAATCCGGTGGCCAAAAACGGGAAACACAGCTATCTGAGGATTATCGTTTCTCATTATGAGAGTTCGTCATGAAAAAGAATCTCCTGGCAGTGGCCGTGTCCTCGACTGCTTTGTTGTTCGCCGCTGGCGCGTATGCCGATGGCAGTCCGGAGCCGGAAGCACCGCCCCCGCCGCCTCCGGCCCCCGAACCGGCGCCGGAGCCCTCTCCGGTCTATGAACCCGAGCCGGGTTTCAGTTGGGACGGGTTCTACGCGGGCCTGTACGCCGGCTATGGCTGGGCCGATGTCGAGGCC
>JBKHIN010000330.1:0-3810 GCA_046538635.1 Alphaproteobacteria bacterium | reverse complement strand
AGAAGAAGAGTGTCTGCCGGGTAAAGGGGAGCAGCTTGCAGCTGCGCTCGATGTCGTGAATGAAGCCCATGTCGAGCATCCGGTCGGCCTCGTCGATGACCAGGATCTGGACGCCGTTGAGCATCACCTTGCCGCGCTCGAAATGATCGAGCAGGCGGCCCGGCGTGGCGATCAGCACATCGACGCCCCGGTCGAGCTTGCGCTCCTGATCGGCGAAGGAGACGCCGCCGATCAGCAGCGCCATCGACAGCTTGTGATTCTTTCCATACTGCTCGAAATTCTGCGAGACCTGTGCCGCCAGTTCGCGCGTGGGCGCCAGGATCAGCGAACGGGGCATGCGCGCCTTGGCCCGCCCCTTGGCGAGCAGGTCGATCATGGGGAGGGTGAAGGACGCCGTTTTCCCCGTGCCTGTCTGGGCGATGCCCAGGACATCCTGCCCCTTCAGCACCCAGGGAATGGCTTTTTCCTGAATTGGCGTGGGCTGAGTGTAGCCGGCTTCATCGACGGCCTTGAGAATTTCGGCGCTGAGACCCAGGGACTGAAAGGTCATATGTAAACTGTATCTGCCTCGATTGATCGGATATCCGTGCGGCGGGCGCGAGCGAACCACCATCTATGCATGGGCCGCAACGGCGGCGCCTGACATCGGCAGTTCAAACCTCGGGCCAAAACGGGCGCCAGCGCATTCCCCAACAATGCTGGCGCGATTACCCCCAACACGTTTCCGCAGTGCCGGGCTACCTTGCGCCCGCCGATACGGAATCTGTATCGCAATTAAACTGCGGATTGAGTCGCAAGATAAGGCTAAAATGCGGCTTGTCAAACGGCGTGACGGAAATCCCGCACCTGTTTTTCCAGTTAATCCCGGCCGTTGTCGCCGCTGTCGCGCTCCACCTCGTCCCTGGACGGCATAAGAGCAAGGAAAAGTTGCATCATGGAGCCGGCATACCCGGTGTCCGTTTCGGCGGTGACGGCGCCGTCGCGCAAATGCGCCTGCGAAAACCATCGTCCGCCGTGGCAGAGAACGGCGAACACCTCCAGCCTGCCGCCCATGCGGCGGGCGCCCGTGGCGGCAGGATCGCGGCAGGCGGTCCGGGCGCTCGGGATGTCGGGGTTGAAGAGCAGCACCATGCGCGTGACCGCCCGGCGGCCGGGTTCATAGGGAACCAGATCGCCGCCGCCCACCCGGGAGGGCAGGCGCAGCGGGGCAAGAATGCTCTCCAGTGTGGCGGATTCGGAAGGCGCGCCGTGAACCTCGGTGGGCAATCCTGCCCCGCGTTTTGCCGTCATGATTTCGCTGACGGAATAGAAGGGAGCGATGTCCGTTCGTGTAATGATCGAAACGGCGAGCGCGGAGCCGCCGAGCCAGAACAGCAAGGCCGTGACCAGAGCGGACCCATAAAGCCGGCTTCCGGGCAGGCGGATCATGACAGCCTCCACCAATACGCGGCGGCGGGCCCGCCGCTGTTCGAGGTCATTCTGAAGCCTGGGGGCGAAAAGAGGCCAGTGCGCCCGTCACAGGCAAGGGCGCAATGGATGCGGGCCGTCACGGCGGGCCGGAGCGCCCGCTGCGGTCAGTCGAGATCGTCGTCCGCCCGGTCCTCCGGCGGCATGAGGGCCAGCAGCAACTGTTCCATGGAGTCCCGGTAGCGCCGGTCCCTGATGCCGCCGACGGCCTCATCCCGCAGGCGGGCATGGGAGAAAAACCGGTTGCCGCGGCACAATACCGCATAAACCTCCAGCCCCCTCTCAACGGGCCTTTCCCTGATGCTGGAGGGCGCTTCGCAGGCCTGCTCCGGGCTGACGTCCTCGCTGTTGAACACCAGCACCAGCCGGGTTCTTGCCGCCTCGCCCCCGGCCATCGGTATGATCCTGCCGCCGCCCACCGTGGCGGGCAGGCGCAACGGCGCGATGGCGGCGGCCGGCGTCACGCCCCGTGACGGGCTGCCGTAAACCTGCGCAGGCAGGCCGCCATCCTGCTTTGCCATCATGATGACGTTGGGCGAATAGAAGGGCGTCGTGCCGGTGCGGGTGACGATGGGCGCCGCCCAGGCCGAGCCCGCGAGCCATGCCCCCAGCGCCGCGGCCATCGCCGCCGCAGGCAGGTGCAGCCATGGGGATTTGCCAATCATACCGGGCCGCTCCCGAAATCAGAGCGATGCATTCCACGACAGCGGCCGGGGAATGCAGTCAACCACTGTAAGCCTGCGAGCCTGGCGGGAGCCGGTTAAAACGAAATGAGGGCCGCCCGGGAAGGACGGCCCTCATTGCCGGATTCGGTGAATTTACCGATCAGAAGTTCAGCCGGATACCGGCGGAAATATTGTGGGTCTCGTAGTCGATGTTCGGCACGCCCTTGATTTCGACGTCGCCGCCGATGTCGTGGAAGCGGTATTCCGCGAACAGGTCGACAATCGGGGTGACCTCATACATCAAGCCGCCCATGAACTGGTAGCCGAATTGCCATTCCTGACCCGTAAAGGTGGGGAATTGGTTCGCGCCGTCATAGCGGACGCGCGTCACGCCAAAACCGGCGCCCACATAGGGATCGACGACCCAGCCCGTGTTGAAGTTGTAGAGCAGGTCGAGCATGACGCTGAGGCCGCTGATGCTGGTTTCGAAGCCTTCATATCCCAGTTCGGAGTAGAAGACGTCGACTTCCAGGTCCCAGTGCTCGTTCAGATGGGCCCCCAGGGCGCCGCCGGCGTTCCAGCCGGTTTCCGTCTCGAACCGGCAGCAGTCATAGCTCAGATCCCGGGCGAAGGAGACGCCGCCGAAACCTTCGATGTAGAATTGTTCCTCGTCGGCCGGAGGCGGCGGAGGCGGCGGAGCAGGCTCCGGCTCCGGCTCCGGCTCCGGCGCAGGTTCGGCAGGCGGAGTGGGCGGCGGCGGCGCCGATTCAGGTACGGGCCCCCCGTCCGCGAAGGCAGGCGCTGCGATCAGCAGTCCCGCCGCGGATGACAACAACAACTTCTTTATCGACATAACAGTCCCCTCAAGAACAGGTTCCCCCTGCGACGCTTCAGACAGTCAGTCACAGCGTGATCACAAGAAAGACACATTACAGCCGCTGCGGCCGCAAACAAGAGAAAGCCGCGGCTGACAGGCAGTCGCGGCGTTCATCGTTGCAATGGGGTTACACATGAAAGAGCGCCTCAGAAGTTGAAGCGCACCCCGCCCATCACCGTATGGCTTTCATAGTCGTCGTGGTCCTGCACGTTGCCCTCGAAATCCATGTCGAGGCCCGCCGTGCTGTGATAGCGGTAGTCGGCGAAGAACTCGAATCCGGAATTCGGCATGGGAACCGAAAAGCCGCCGATGAACTGATAGGCGAACGCCCAGCCGTCATCGTTCTCCTCGTCGGGTCCGCCGATCTCGGTCAGATCGATATCCACGAAGGACGTGCCGATGCCCGCGCCGATATAGGGTCTGAAGAAGCTGCCCATGTCGAAGTCGTAGAGCACGTTCAACATCAGGCTCAGGGAGCTGACATCCGCATTGGCCTCCAGGTCGGGGCCGGTCACCGGATCGATAAAAAAGAAATCCCCGTCATTCTGCCGGTAAGTGCCCTCGATCTCGGCACGCAGGCCATCGCCATAGCGGTAGCCCAGCGCGCCCCCGGCCGCCCAGCCGGTGTCCGGATCGATCCGGAAGGCGTCGCCGAAAGCGTCCATTTCGATTTCATTCAGCCACACGGCGCCGCCATGCACGGCCGCATACCACATGCTGGGCGCCGGTTCGGCCGCTGGCGGCGGTGGCGGAGCGGGCTCCTCTTCAGGCGGCGGCGGAGGCGGGGGCGCCGGTTCGGCC
>JBKHIN010000329.1:0-3819 GCA_046538635.1 Alphaproteobacteria bacterium | reverse complement strand
GCCCCGGCCAGGGCGCGTTCGGCTTCCTCCGAAGCGGCGGCCGCTTCCCGGCAGGCGGTCTCGGCGGCAGTCGCGGCGCTCATGTCGCCGGAGCTTTCGCGCAAGGCTTCGGCTTCCGCGGCGGCTTCGGAAATGCGCGCGGCAATCCGCGCCCGCCGTTTACGCAGGTCGAGCACCGCGCGTTCGAGAGACGCCCGCCGCGCGCCGGCGTCGGCCATGGCCCGGGTCAGCCGGTCCAGTTCGGCCTCCTGCTCCATCAGCGCATCGCGGGAGCGCTCCGCCTGCTCCCGGTGCCGTTCCAGTTCGCCGCCCTCGTCGCGCCGGGCCGCCTCCAGCCGCTCGCATTCCTCGGTCAGCCGGGCGGTCTCCCGCTCGCTGTCGCGGATCATTGCGCGTTCGCGCTCCAGGTCGGACGTGATCTCTTCGAGCTGGGAGACAAGGCGCGCTTCCTCCTCGCGCGCGCGGCGCTCCTCGGCATCAAGCGCGTCGCGCTCCACTTCCAGCCGGTGCAGGGCGGAGGCGGCCTCGGCTTCCGCTTCGCGCAGCGGCGGCAGCTTTTCGGAGGCGCGCGCTTCGGCGCGGGAGGCGGCGGCGGCCTCCTCGGTGCGCGCGGCGACGGCCAGTTCGATTTCGCGCAGGGCTTCCTCCGCGGCGGCCACGGCCTCGGCCGCCTCGCGCCAGCGCAGATGCAGGACGATGGCTTCCGCCTGCCGGATTTCCTTTGACAGATCCCGGTATTTGCTGGCCTGGCGGGCCTGGCGCTTCAGGCTGGAAAGCTGGCCCTGAAGCTGCTGCAGCATGTCGTCGACCCGGGCCAGATTGTTTTCCGCGGCCCGCAGCCGAAGCTCGGCCTCGTGGCGGCGTGAATGCAGTCCGGAAATCCCCGCCGCCTCCTCCAGGATCTGCCGCCGGTCGCGCGGCTTGGCGTTGATGAGCTGGCCGATCTGGCCCTGGCGCACGAGAGAGGGCGAATGGGCGCCGGAGGACATGTCGGCAAAGAAGAGCTGCACGTCCTTGGCGCGCAGGTCGCGGCCGTTGACCCGGTAGTTGGAGCCGGCGTCCTTCTCGATGCGCCGGCTGATTTCGAGCAGGTCATCGCCATTGAAGGCGGACGGCGCCTTGCGCTCCGCATTGTCGATGACGAGCTTGACCTCGGCCATGTTGCGCGCGGGCCGCATGGCGGTGCCCGCGAAGATCACGTCCTCCATGCCGCTGCCGCGCATGCTCTTGGGCGAGGTTTCCCCCATCACCCAGCGCAGGGCTTCGAGAAGGTTGGACTTGCCGCAGCCATTGGGGCCGACGATGGCCGTCAGCCCCGGCTCGATCAGCAGTTCGGTGGGGTCCACGAAGGACTTGAAGCCGGTGAGTTTAAGGCTTGTGAATTTCAAGGAAGTCTACTCCGCATCCCGCCGATGCGCCGCTCTTTCGGAATGAAAAGCGGGCGAATCGTTCCCGTTCACGCCCTGACGGCGCTTTTACGCAAAATGGAACGATTCGCCCGCGTGTCACAATGTCGGACGGCATGAAAGCCGCCGGAAGCTCTTATTCTTCGGACGAGCCTTCCTCACCGCCGTCACCGGAATCGGAGCCGTCCGAAGTGCTGTCGTCCGACGTGTCTTCGGTGCTGCCTTCCTCGGAAGCGCCTTCGTCCGAGGTGCTTTCTTCGGATGCGCCCTCCTCGGAACTGCCTTCCTCCGAGGTGCCTTCCTCTGAAGTGCCTTCATCGGCGGTTCCTTCATCGGAGGCGCCTTCCTCCGAGGTGCCTTCTTCCGAGGTACCTTCCTCCGAAGTGCCTTCATCGGATGTGCCCTCTTCAGAGGTGCCCTCTTCCGATGTGCCTTCGTCCGCAGGTTCTTCCCCGGCAGCGCCTTCATCCGCGGCGAACCCGCCTTCCTCACCTTCCGGCGCGCCGGTCTCATTGAGGCCGGCCGGCGTGTATTCCGGCACTTCGGTGCCCGGCGGCAGCGCGTCCCGGATGGCGCCGTCGAGCGCGTCAAAGGAAGCGCCGCGGATTTCCGCCTTTTGGCCGTTGATTACGAAGCTCGGCGTCGAATTGATGCCGTAGACTTCACTTCCCGCTTCCACGACCGTGCGGATGCGTTCCAGTTCCTGCTCATCATTGATGCAGGTTTCGAACTGGGTTTCGTTGATGCCGAACTGGCGGGAAATTCTCTCCAGTTCCGTCCGTGCCTCCTGCGGATCGCGTTTCACCCAGGCCGGCTGGGTGCGGAACAGCGCCTCGAGGGCCTGGTAATAGCGGTCCTCACCCGTGCAGCGGGCCAGCATGAAGCCCGCGATCGACAGGCTCACCGGCGGTGTCGGGAATTCGCGCAGCGTGTACTGCACGAGGCCGGTGTCGATGTATTTCTTCTTGATGTCCGGAAACACCGCGAGCTTGAAGGCCGCACAGTGCCCGCAGGTGAGGGAGGCGTATTCCACCATCTTCACCGGAGCATCGGGCGAGCCCATCACGATGTCGCCCGGCCGTCCCAGCTCCCAGTTCGACGCATTGGCCGCCACGTCATTGGCCGCCATGTCGTTGGCGGCGTCTTCCGCCCTGGCATCCTGCGTCGATGCCGGATCGCCCGACGGGCCCGCGAAAATCACGACGGCGATGACGGCGACAAGGGCGATGACCGCCCCGACGATAAAGGGCGGGCGTGTATAGAATGGCTTGGCGCCTTCCGGCGCCGTTTTGGGCGTGTTCTCTTCCCCGGGCTTTTCCGGGGCGTTCGGATCCTGTTCAGGTCCGTTTTGCGATTGATCGCTCATAACTCATGGTCTCCCGTTATTGGCCCGGTTCTTCCGGGCGCGGCCGCGAGTCTATCGCGCGACCGTCGCCGGGCAACCGGGCGATTCTTGGCCCAACTTACGGCAATTTGTCCCGATTTCTAACAGCTTTGCCATTCCGTGGTGGGGGCGCATCCTGGACTCCGCGTGCTTGCTCCCGGACCTTCGCCCTGCGCCGTCCCGGCAAGCACGCGCGCGCCCAGCCGGGCCAGCGCCGCGCGCAGACTGGCGTCGCCCACGGCGGCGGCGAGTTCCGCGCTGCGCGCTTCCTCGGCCGGGGACGGCTCATGCGGGACACCGGTTTCCGCCCTTGTTCGGGGCTGCCTGCCTTCCAGCGGCGCCTGGACCAGTTTCAGCCGCCCTGCCGCGCGGTAACCCAGAAAGGTGTTGACCCGCTCGAGAATCTGCGCCTCGCGGTGTTGAAGTTCCAGCGCTACGGGCCCTGCCGCGCGAATGGTCAGCACGCCGTTGTTGACGAGGCCGCTTCCCTCTTTCAGCTTTCCGGGCTCGGTGACGGCGGCCAGTTCCGGTCCGACGATTTCCGGCCAGTGCAGCATCAGGCCCGCATGGCCGGGCGCCTTCGCCTGATAAAGCCTGGCGGCTACGGGGCGCAGACGCGCGCCGACCGCGGGCGGTGGACGCCAGGCGGGCGCCGTACGCATGGCCGCGCTTGCTTCCCGGCGCATGAGGGGAGTAGCGAGAAGCCGGCGGACGGCGGCGGATTGGCCTTCGGCCATGAGTGCGAATCCCCGAGACTGTGTGCGGGCGAAACAAACCACGGGCCGCCGCCCGGGTGCAAGATGAATGAGCTTGGGAATGGATCGTATGGCCGGAACCGGCAGGAGGCTGGATGCACGCAGTGACGGGCAGGAAGGGCGAATCGCCCGCCGCCTGCTCGCCTGGTACGCCGCCTATGCGCGGCCGCTGCCCTGGCGGCTGCCGCCCGGTTCGGACCGGCGGCCGGACCCTTATCCGGTCTGGCTCAGCGAGATCATGCTTCAGCAGACGGGCGTTCAGACCGTCATTCCC
>JBKHIN010000013.1:0-19033 GCA_046538635.1 Alphaproteobacteria bacterium | reverse complement strand
GGGGTGTCCTGCATATTCTGATGCCGAAATCCCAGGAGGTGAAGTCGCGGGAACGGCATATCGAGATCAAGAAGGGCTGAGTTGGGCCCGCCCGCCGGACGGGCGGCTTTCCCGTCCGGCAATTACGGGATCCGGAAATGACCGGTCTGCGGCTTCGTCAGGAAACAGATACGGCGCCGATGGCATACCGGCACAGAGCCAGAGCCGCCGCAACGGCGGCCGCCGGGCGCGGACCGCCGCGGCCGGAGGAGGTGGTTGCGTTTCTCTCCGCTCCCGGAACGTTCGGGGAGGGCGCGGCCGAGCGCGTCGATACCCACATTTCCCATGTCTTTCTTTACGGACAACGCGTCTGGAAGCTCAAACGGCCGGTGGATACCGGGTTTCTGGATTTCTCCACGCGCGAGGCGCGGCGGCGGGCCTGCGAACGCGAACTGGAGATCAACCGGCGCATCTCCGGCGGCGATCTTTATGTCCGCCTGAGGACGGTAACGCAGGAGAAGGACGGCCTCGCCCTCGACGGTCCCGGCCGGCCCGTGGACTGGCTTGTCGAGATGAAGCGGTTCGATCCCGATGCCGAGTTCGACGTGCTGGCCCGGCGCGGCAAGCTGACGGAAGACATGATCGTCCGCCTCGCCCGCCGTGTGGCGCACATCCATGAAGAGGCGCCGCGCCGCAAGGACTGCGGCGGCTCGCAGGAGATGCGGGCGCTCGCGGCGGATACCGTCAGCGGACTGATGGACTTCAGTCACCAACTGGGCGGCCTGCACCCGCTGGCGGACCTGTCGCTGCGCCTGCGCCGGGAACTGAACGCGAACGCACGGCTGCTGGACGTCCGCCGCCGCTTCGGCCGCGTGCGGCACTGCCATGCGGACCTGCATCTGGCGAATATCTGCCTCTACAAGGGCGAGCCGACACCCTTCGACGCCATCGAATTCAACGACCGGATGGCCAGTATCGATATCGTCTACGACGCCGCCTTCACGATCATGGACCTGATCCATGAGGGGCTGGACGATCTTGCCAACCGCTTCCTGAATGCCTGGGCGGAAACCTCGCGCGACTATACGGGGCTGCGGCTGCTGCCGCTGTCCATGGCGCTGCGGGCGGCGATCCGCGCGCGGGTGCTGCTCCTCACCGCCCGGCTGAACGAGCCTGCGCGCGCGGCGGAAAAGATCGGCGCGGCGCGCAGCTATTTCGATCTCGCCCTGCGGCTGAGCCATAAGCCCCGCCCCCTGCTGCTGGCGGCGGGCGGCGTGTCGGGCACCGGGAAATCCACCCTTGCGCAGCGTTTGGCCCTGGACGTGGCAGGCGGCGCGGGCGCCGTGATCCTGCGCAGCGACGTGATCCGCAAGCGGATCTTCGGCCAGGCGCCGGAGGAGCCGCTTCCCGAAAAGGCCTACCGCACAAGGATCAGCAAGCGCGTATTCGCGCAGATGTTCAAGGATGCGCGCCGCGCTCTCGCCGCCGGTTCGCCCGTCATCATGGACGCCACCTTCATGGACGAACGCCTGCGCGAACGGGCCGCCCTGCTCGCGGGCCGGATGGGCGTTCCCTTCCGGGGGCTGTGGCTGGACGCGCCGGACGAAGTTCTCGTTCAACGCATTGCCGGGCGCGGAAAGAACGCCTCCGACGCCACGGCCGAAGTGCTCGCCCGCCAGCGCAAGGCGCGCCTGGGCGTGATGGAGTGGAGCCGGATCGACGCCTCGGGCGGTTCGGCGGACGTCCATCTGCGCGCACGCGAGGCGCTGTCGGACTCCGGCTTCCTTCTCGCCGAAGAGATGTGAACGCACCCGGCGGCGTAAACGAACTGTTTTCCATTGCCGCGCCAGACTGCGCGCGGCATCGGTTGCGTAGCTGCGTAGGCATACCGGAAACTCCCCCCAACGCCGGACTTTCGAACCGGACAACCACTGGAGGCCCCGCATGGCGCAATCACAGACGAAATCCTACAGGGAACGAGCGGGAACGGGCGGCTCCCCGGCCTCCGCCCGGACAGAAGCGCCCTTTGACGGCATGAACCCCGCCCCCGGCGAACGCGACATGGAACTGGCGAAACGCATGGGCGAATCGTTCTTCGAAGGCGTCACGAGCATGAACCGGGAATTCCTGCGCTTCCTGAGCACACGCTTTCAGGAGGACATGAGGGCCGCGCGCTCATTCGCCCATTGCCGCCACCCTTCCGAATTCGTCGAGGCGGAGCTGCGCTTCATGCAGTCCCTCGTCAATCAGTATGCGGATAACGCCAACCGGATGCTGGGCATCGCCGCCCGGGTCGCCGGGCACAATCTGGACGACATGGAAGACCGGATGGAAGAAGCCGTCCGCAGGCCCGGCGCGGCGGCGCCGGAACGCAGCGCCGCCTGAAACCTGCACCTTTCCACCGGCCGGCCGCGTCCGCTTCCGGCCGGCGGAAAGCCGCCGCCGAATCAAGAATTCCACTATTCTCCAGGCTGGAAGGTGAATTACCGGACCTGTCGGGCGCGCCGCATCCTTCTGAGGCCAAGGCGCACCTGCTTCTCGGTTTCGATAATGGCGAACAGCGCCGCCCCGATACTGACGATGATCAGGCCGTCGCGAAGCGAAACATTTCGCGTGTCGAAGATTTCCTGCATGAACGGGAGATAGGTGATTGCGAACTGCGCCATGACCACCATAACCACGGTCGCCCAGACGACCGGCGTGCCGCGCACCGCCTTCCAGGTCAGCGATGTACTGTATATATTCCGCACAAAGAATAGATGAAAGATCTCCATGACGACGAGCGTGTTCATGGCGATCGTGCGCGCCAGTTCGATGGAATAGCCCTCATTGTGCCGGGCGAACATGTAAATGCCGAAGACGCCGCCCAGAAACAGCACGGACACAAGAACAATGTGCCAGACCAGTTCGCCCATCAGGAGAGGCTCCTCCCGGGGACGCGGCGGGCGGCGCATCGAGCCCTCCTCGGTCGGCTCGAACGCCAGCGCGATACCCAGCGTCACCGCTGTTACCAGATTGATCCACAGAATCTGGAGGGGCGTGACGGGCAGCGCCATGCCGAACAGCAGCGCCACGAGAACGGTCGAGGCTTCACCTCCGTTTGTCGGCAGGGTCCAGGTCAGAACCTTCTTGATATTGTCGTAAACGGTCCGCCCTTCGCGAACGGCCGCGGCGATGGACGCGAAATTATCGTCGGCCAGAACCAGTTCGGAGGCTTCCTTGGCCGCCTCGCTGCCGGTTATGCCCATCGCGATCCCGGCGTCGGCGCGTTTGAGCGCGGGAGCGTCGTTCACGCCGTCGCCGGTCATGGCGACCGTGAGGCCGTGCGATTGCAGCGCCTTGACCAGCCGCAACTTGTGCTCCGGGCTGGTGCGGGCAAAAACGTCCGCATCCAGAACGGACGACGCGAGTTGCTGATCGTCCATACCTTCCAGGTCGGCCCCGGTAAGAACCTGATCCGGATGCTGAAGGCCGATCTGCCTGGCGATAGCTACGGCCGTTCCCGCATGGTCCCCGGTAATCATCTTCACACGTATCCCGGCCCGGTGGCACTCGGCGACGGCCTCGATGGCTTCCGCGCGCGGCGGGTCGATGATCCCCGCCAGGCCGATGAGGACGAGGCCGGCTTCCACGTCCTCGAATTCGAGCACCGTATGCTCCGGCTCTACCGGCCTGACCGCGAAGGCCAGCACGCGCTGCCCCTCCGCCGCGATATTCTCGGCCCGGCCGCGCCAATAATCCTCATCCAGAGGCTCCGTGCCTCCGGAAGGCGCGCGCTGCTCCACGGACATTTCCAGTATGCGCTCCGGGGCGCCCTTGACGAGGATGAAGGCATTGCCCTCATGATCGTGATCGAGAACCGCCATGAAACGGTGTTGCGAGTCGAAGGGAATGGAATCGGTTCGTGTCCAGCCGGACAGGGACGTTCCATCGTCCAGCCTGACCTTGCGCGCCAGCGCCAGAAGCGCGCCTTCCATCGGATCGCCTTCCACCGTCCACTGGCCGTCATGGCGGCGTAGCGAAGCGTCGTTGCACAGGGCTCCGGCCCGGGCCAGTTCCTCGAGATTGGCGTATTCACGGCCGTCAACGCTCTCGCCCTCAAGCTCGATCACGCCTTCAGGATCATAGCCATTGCCCCTGACGGTGAATTCGCGCCCGGAAGTGGCCACCGCCGCCACCATCATCTCGTTACGCGTCAGCGTGCCGGTCTTGTCGCTGCAGATCACGGAGATCGAGCCCAGCGTCTCGATGGCGGGCAGGCGGCGCACAATGGCGTTGCGCCGCGACATGGCCTGAACACCGATGGCGAGCGTGATGGTGAGCACGGCGGGCAGGCCTTCCGGAATGGCGGCCACCGACAGGCCCACCACGGCCATGAACACGTCCGCGAATTCAAAGTGCGCCAGCGCATATCCGGCGATCAGAAGAATGGCCGCGACAATGAGAATCACGATGGACAGCGAGCGCGTGAACTCGTTCATCTGGCGCAGCAGGGGCGTGGTCAGCGTTTCCACCCCCGAAATCATGCCGCCGATGCGCCCGATCTCGGAGTTTTCGCCGGTCGCCACCACGATACCCCGGCCCTGACCGGCTGTAATCATCGTGCCGCTGAACGCTATACAGGAGCGCTCGCCCAGCGCTGCCTCAGCGGCCACCGGTTCCGTGCCCTTCTCAACCGGCACGGACTCGCCGGTCAGTATGGCTTCCTGGGCCTGCAGACCCCGCGCCCGGAGCAGGCGCACATCGGCGGGCACCCGATCGCCCGCTTCCAGCAGAAGAATGTCGCCCGGAACGAGTTCGGCCCCGTCAATGGTGCGGCGCTCGCCGCCGCGCAGCACCGAGGCGCGGGGGGCCAGCATCTTGCGGATGGACTCCATGGCGCGCTCGGCGCGGCCCTCCTGAATGAAGCCGATCAGGGCGTTGACGACCACCACCGCCAGAATTACGGCCATGTCGATGTAATGGGCGAGCAGCGCCGTGAAGAGGGCCGCCCCCAGCAACACATAGATGAACAGGTTGTTGAAGTGCGACAGGAAACGAAGGACGGGGTGGCGCCGGACCGGCTCCGGCAGCCGGTTGGGGCCGTAGCGGTCCAGCCTGCCGGCCGCCTCCTCGGCCGACAGACCGTCCGGAACCGTTCCGAGTGCGGACAGAACCGTTTCCGCGCTGTGCCCATGCCAGCCCTTGGGCAGGTTCCCGTTCGGTGCAGCGTCTTCGGAAAACCGGCTCATGTATCTCCGGTCGCAGTCAGCATGACAGGTTCAAGCCTGAGAGGGTTCAATGGCATTCGCCGCCGCTGGGCGTGTGCTCCCGGATCATCAGCACGAGGCCGGTAAAGACCAGCCCGAAGCCGAGCACATGCGCCCAGCGGAACTGCTCTCCCAGAAGAATATAGGAGAGGACCAGGGCAGTCAGCGGCATAACGCTCATGAAGCCCGCCGCCAGCACGCCCGGCGAGCGGCGCACGCCATTGTACCAGAGCACCGGCGCCAGACCGGCCGTCCCTGCGCCCCAGAAGGCGACGGACGTCCACACCTTCACTCCGGCGCCGGCGTAATCGAAGGGCCGTGGATCGAAGATCAGGGCCAGGAGAATGAATGCCGGAACGGCGATGGCGGAGGCGGCGAAGGTAGCGGCCAGCGAGGATACCGCCGGAGACAGCCCCTTGGACAGGAGCGTATAGGCGGCCTCGAAGCAGATGGCGAGCACGACGAGCGCGGTTCCGAGGAGGACCGCGTCTCCGCCGCTTCCGCCCTCCGGCGTGCGCAGGAGATTGATGGTCAGGATGCCGATGACGGCGAGCGCCAGCGCCGCGCCTTTGCGCCAGGTGATCGCCGCGCCGAGGAAGATCACGGCGGCCGCCGCCGTCACGGCCGGGGTGGCGCTCATTACCGTGGCGCCGATCACGCCCGTGGTCAGGCGCATGCCGAAGAGCAGCGAGGCCGTGAAACCCACCATGCCCGCAAGCGCGATGAGCGTAATGACGATCCAGTCCTTGCGCGTCGCGGCGGCGAACTCGCTTCTGTGCCCGGCAAGGACGAAGGGCGCCAGCACGACGACGGCAATGCCCATGCGCAGCAGCGAGGCGGAGAAAACCGGGAACGCACCGGCGATGATCTTGCTCAGCGGCGTGGCCGAGCCGAACAGCGCCATGCCCGTGAAAAGCTGCACATAGGTGAGAGGGCGCACGGACTGTGGAATGGCTGCCTCCTTCCCTGTCGTCCCGACCGGCATCCTCGAGACCGAACGAAGCCCCCGGGCGAGGCACGGAGCCCAGGTATGACGGTCTGTCCAACCTTCACCACATGGCGGCGCCGGCGCGGGGCAGTTCCATATGCCGGTGAATATAGGCGCTCATCACCAGGCCGAAGCCGAACATCAGGGCCATCATGGACGTGCCGCCATAGGAGACGAGGGGCAGCGGGACGCCGACCACCGGAACCATGCCCATAACCATGGCGACATTGATGAACACGTAAAGGAAGAAGGTGACGCACACGCCCGTGGTCAGCAGACGCCCGAAATGGTTGCGGCACTGAAAGGCGATCGACATGCCGATGGCGAGCAGGAACATATAGAGCAGCAACAGCCCGCCCGCGCCCAGCAGGCCGAATTCCTCGGCCCAGACGGTGAAGATGAAGTCCGTCTGTTTTTCCGGCAGATAATTCAGATGGCTCTGGGTGCCCTCCATGAAGCCCTTGCCGTAGACGCCGCCGGAGCCCAGCGCGATCTTCGACTGCATGATGTGCCAGCCCGCGCCCAGCTTGTCACTCTCCGGGTCCATGAAGGTCAGGACGCGTTGCTTCTGGTAATCGCGCAGGAACTGCCAGGCTACCGGGATGGCGATGATCACCATGAACACGGAACCCAGAATGTAACGCCATTTGAGCCCGGCGGCGAAGAACACGACCGCGCCGCCCGCCACCAGCAGAACGGTGGTGCCCAGATCCGGCTGCAGGATCACCAGGCCCGCCGGAATGCCGATCAGGACCAGGGGAACGAGCATGTAGAGCGGATGGGAGACATTGTGCAACGGCTGTGAATGGAAGAAGCGCGCCAGCGCCAGCACCAGGGCGATTTTCATCACCTCCGAGGGCTGAAGCTGCATCACGCCCAGATCGATCCAGCGCTGGGCGCCCATGCTCGCCTCGCCGACGAACGGAACCAGCATGAGCAGGATCAGCGCCAGCCCGTAGGCGGGATAGGCAAGCTGATACCAGATGCGGATATCGGTGATCCCCACCAGCACCAGAACCGCCAGCCCGAACAGAAAGCGCATGATCTGCTGGGAAGCGTACGGTTCCCAACTGCCGTCGGCCACGGAATACTGGCTGGCGAAGCCCACACAGGCAATCAGTGTCAGGAACAGCAGCAGGCCCCAGTGCAGATTGGCCAGCTTGGACTGGACGGAATTGCGCCGCCGCATGCCGCCGCCGAAGCCGAAGGATTCCATGAACGTCATGGCCTACCCCCGCCCGGGATCGATATTGGAGGCGCTGCGCACCGGCTCCTCGGGCGGCACATAGACGGGCCGCGAGGAGGGGTCGCGCTGCAGGGTGAGGGCGAGCACTTCCGCCGCGATGGGCGCCGCCGTCTTCGAACCGCCGCCGCCATGCTCGACCACGACGGACACGGCGTATTTCGGATTCTCCACCGGTCCGTAGCCGACGAAAAGAGCGTGGTCGCGCAGCCTCCAGGGCAATTCCTCGTTTTTAAGCACGCCCGCTGCGCGTTCCTCCTTGCTGATCCGGCGCACCTGCGCGGTGCCCGTCTTGCCCGCCATGGAAAGGCCGAGATCCTTGAGGAGCTGGCCGGCGCGGCCCGCCGTGCCGCCCCATTTCGTCACGGCATTCATTGCCTCACGGACGAATTGCACGTGATCCTCGTTCACATTCAGGTTGTGCTTGACTATCGGCGGGTGGAAGGGAACGCCGCCCACGGAACGGATCAGCCGCGGCTTGACCTCGTAGCCGCCATTGGCGATGCGCGAGGTCATCACGGCAAGCTGCATGGGCGTCGCCAGCAACTGCCCCTGGCCGATGCCGATATTCAGGGTTTCGCCCAGGCTCCAGTATTTCTTGTTGACCGAGCGCCGCCAGGCGAGCGTGGGCACGAGCCCGCTCTTTTCCCCCGGCAGCTCGAAATCATAGGTCTGGCCGAGGCCGAAACGCCTGGCCATTTCGGTAATGTTCTCGATGCCGGTGCGCTCGGCCAGCTTGTAGAAATAGATGTCGCACGAGTTCTTGATGCCGTCGTGCATGTTCATGCGGCCGTGGCCGCCCTCCTTCCAGCAGTGGAAGGCATGGTTGCCCACCCAGATGCGCTGGCCGCAATAAACCGTTTCGTCCGGCTTCATGCGCTCATGGGTGAGGGCGGCCAGCGCCACCAGAACCTTGAAGGTGGAGCCGGGCGGATACTGCCCGCGCAGGGCCTTGTTCACGAGCGGCTTGTATTCGCTGGAACTCAGCTCCTTCCAGGTGCTCGACGGCATGCCCATGTTGAAGTCGTTGGGATCGGGCGCCGGATAGGAGACGAAGGCGACCAGCTCGCCCGTATGGACATCCATCACCACCACCGAACCGCTCTTCTCCTTGAGCAGATCGATGGCAAGTTTCTGCACCTCCATGTCGACGGTGAGCACGGAGATATCGCCGGGCTTGGGATTATTGCGCTGAAGTTCCTGGACCACGCGGCCGCGCGCGTTCACTTCGACCCAACTCACCCCGGCCTCGCCGCGCAGCTTGTCCTCGATGGTCAGTTCGACGCCGTTCTTGCCGATGCGCGCGCCGGGCAGCTTGAGGACGGCGCGCAGCTTGCGGTCCCGTCCGTACTCCTCCAGGTCCCGCTCATTGACCGCGCCCACATAGCCCACCGAATGGGCCAGACCCGCGCCATAGGGATAGTGTCGCGTTTCGCCCAGGCCGGGCTGGATGCCCGGAAGCTCCGGGGCATGAACATTGATGCGGGCGAATTCCTGCCAGGTCAGGTTCTCCACCACCTTGACGGGCACGAAGGAGGGATTGCGGCGAATATCGCGCTTGATGCGCTCGCGCGCCTCGGGCGTGATTTCCACCAGCTTCGCCAGCTTGTCCAGCGTGCCGTCCACGTCGGGCGCGTCTTCAGGCACCAGAAGAACCTGGTAATTGCGCCGGGTGGTCGCCAGTTCCACGCCGAACCGGTCCAGAATGCGGCCGCGGGGCGGCGGGATGAGACGGCGCTGAACCCGGACCTCCCACGCCTGTTCATCGTAATACTGGGAATTCACCACTTGCAGGGAATAGAGGCGGCTGAACAGCGCGCCGAACGCGGTCAGCCCGCCCAGCGAAACCAGGGCGGAGCGCCGCGTGAAGGTATTGGCGCGCTGAATTTCCCTGCTGTCCATCGTCACCCCTATGCGTCCGGTGCGTGCCCGGGGCCGGTTCATGCGGCGTGCCGGTCCGGCCGGATTTGTCGCGCCGGGAGCTTACGGAGGCGTACTCCCCCGAGCGCCTCCTCAGAATACCGGTTGTAGCCGTAACTGTTTATCGATCATAGCAAAAATGCGGCGAATCAGGGGATAGACGAGCGCCGTCAACCCCATCTGAAACGCCATTTGGCCCGCCGGCATGAAGGCGCCGAAATACAGGCTCGACATCGTCCAGGAGAGAAAGCCCCCCAGGGCCGCAAACAGCGCAAAGCCCATCCAGGGCGAATGCGCCGCGGAGCCGACGAACAGCATCCGCTGGGACAGGGCGAGCGCGTAGATCACCAGATAGACCGCGGTCCACAGCCCCAGCGGATCGCCCAGGAGAAAATCGCGGAACAGGCCCACGGCAAAGAGCACCCAGACGGGAAAAATGTCGGGCCGGTTGACCGTCCAGTAGAAGACGGCCGCAAGGCCGAGGGCGGGCGAAATCGACAGGCCCCACAGCTTGCCGTAGGGCATGGCCGACAGGATGATGCACAGGATACAGACGCCCAGCGGCACCAGCGATTGCGTGGCGCGGGTAATGCCCGATACCGGTCCGGCGCCGTGCATGGCTATTCTCCATCCGCGGCGGCGCCGCCTTGACGGTCCGCCCCGCCCGCATCCGCGGCGGCGCCCGTATCAGACTCCTCTTCCCCGGCTTCCTCCGGCTCGGCTTCCTCCGGTTCCGCTTCCTCCGGCTCGGCTTCCTCCGGCTCGGCTTCCTCCGGCTCCGCTTCCTCCGGCTCCGCTTCCTCCGCCGCGGTTTCGGCAGGTTGCTCCGCGGCGGCCGGGCCCGGCGCGGGCGCGCGGTTCTCTGCGGCACGGACGGGCGCGGCTGCGGGCGTATTCCCCTCTTCGGGCGCGGCTTCGGACTCCGTTTCATCGGGGGCTTCCGTCCCCGGCCCGGCGACGGGCGCGCCGTCCTCCGCGCCGGAAGAGTCCGTGCCGGGCGCCGGTTCGCCGCCGAGCGGCAGATCCCGCTCGCCGCCGACAGAGGTATCCACGTCCACCGGGAAGCTGTAGCGCACCACACGGACCGCCCCGAAACGGTTGTGGTTGGAGTTCGGCTTGACGCGGAACTTGCCCGCCTCCTGCTGCACCACCTCGCCGATGGGCAGTCCCGGCGGCAGCAATCCGCCGTCGCCGGACGTCACCACGCGGTTACCGGCGCGGATGTCCAGCTCGCTTTCGACGAATTCGAGCTTGGGCTGCCCGGTATTGTCGCCCGCCATGATGGCGCGCTGTCGGCTGGGCTCTACCATCACGGGAATTCGGCTGTTGATGTCCGTTACCCGCAGCACCCGCGCCGAATGCTGCCCCACATTGACGATCCGGCCGATCAGGTCGAGCCCGTGCACGACGCCCTGGCCGTTTTCGACGCCCTGCTTTGCCCCCGCATTGAGAATAAAGGTGTGCTTGAACGGGCTGCCGCCGTCGGCGATCAGGCGCGCCGTCACATATTCGATGCCGGGCAGCGGCTGAACCTTCATCAGCTTTTCGTATTGCGCGATCTGGCGCTCGTAATGCAGCGCCGCCGACTGCCAGACCTTCAGATCCTCGATCTGCTTCCGCAGCCGCTCGTTTTCCTCGTAAACCTCCCAGAACTCGCCCAGGTCGGTAAGGAGATTGCGCACGGCCTTGACCGGCCAGGACACGGTTTCGAGCACCGGGGCGGAAACGTCCACCACCTTGGTGCGCCAGCGCTCGAACAGGCTGGGATCGGCGCGGTGAACGAAAGCGAGGAGAATGGCGACCAGCAGGAGAAAGAAGAACGACAGGGTGACCCGTCCTCCGGGTACGGAGAATCCACCACGGTCGAAGCGGCTTCCTGAATAGCGCACGCTGCCCTGCCCTTTGCCAATTTTCCGCTCATCCCGGCGAAAGCCGGGACCCAGGGCACACGCCGTGGGCGTGGGTTCGGCCCCAAAACTGCCCCGAATGCGTCCCCCTGCCCAAAGCTCTAGACCCCGGCTTTCGCCGGGGAGAGCGGAGAAAAGTTTGAATTAATTTTAAGGCCGCTTGCGCGCCTAGTAAACGGTCGACAGCACATGACGCATCTGTTTGTGGTTCTCCAGCGCGGTGCCGGTCCCGAGGGCGACGCAGGACAACGGCTCATCGGCGATGATGACCGGCAGGCCCGTCTCGTCGCGCAATACCTGGTCCAGATTGGCGAGCAGCGCGCCGCCGCCCGTCAGCACGATACCCTTGTCCACGATATCGGCGGCCAGTTCGGGCGGCGTGGCCTCGAGCGCCACCTTGACCGCCTCGATGATCGCGCCCACCGGCTCCGACAGGGCCTCGGCGATCTGGCGCTGGGAGATCTTGATTTCCTTGGGCACGCCGTTCATCAGGTCGCGGCCCTTGATTTCGACCGTGACGCCGTCGCCGTCCTCGGGCGCGCTGGCCGAACCCACTTCCTTCTTGATCCGTTCGGCGGAGGCCTCGCCGATCAGCAGATTATGGTGGCGGCGGATATAGCCCACGATGGAATCGTCCATCTTGTCGCCGCCCACCCGGACCGAACGCGCATAGACGATGCCGCCCAGCGACATGACCGCCACCTCGGTCGTGCCGCCGCCGATATCGACCACCATCGAGCCCGTGGGATCGTTGACCGGCAGGCCCGCACCGATCGCCGCCGCCATCGGCTCCTCGATCAGAAAGACGCGGCGGGCGCCCGCCGAAAGCGCCGACTCCTGAATGGCGCGCCGTTCCACGGCCGTGGAGCCCGAAGGCACGCACACGATGATGAGCGGATTCGCAAAGCCGGAGCGATTATGCACCTTACGGATGAAATGCTTGATCATTTCCTCCGCCACCTCGAAATCGGCGATCACGCCGTCCCGCATGGGGCGGATGGCCTCGATGCTTCCCGGCGTGCGCCCCAGCATCATCTTGGCGTCGTTGCCGACGGCCAGGACTTCCTTGCGGCCGCCGCGCGAGCGGATGGCCACCACGGAGGGTTCATTGAGGACGATGCCTCGGCCCTTCACATAGACGAGCGTATTGGCCGTACCCAAATCGATCGCCATGTCGGCGGAGAACATGCCCAAAACACTGGAAAGCATCGCCTAACTGTCCCGACCTTGTTTTCGTGCGGCGCCGCCCCGACGCCATTCTCGTGGTCCCCCTGCAAGGATCTTTCCAACTCCCCGGCATGCCCGCGGGAATGCACCGGCGCCGATATGAAGAACACATGCGCCGCGCACCCGTGGATCCCTGACGGTTTTACCTTAACAAGGGCCCTTTAAAGAGTGGTCACCGCAGGTTGGTCCACTCCTCTCCCTCGCGGAATAAACCGGAATCGCGGCATCCGCGCAACCTTTTCCTTTGCAAAACAAGGGCCTCTCCCCTTTCAGCGGCCGGAAAGAGCTTCGCGCGCCCATGACAGGGCCGCCGCGTTAACCTTTTCGGATCCGGCGCCCGTCAACCATGTCCACGCGCCGGTCATCTGATTCCGGAACCAGGTGAGCTGACGTTTGACGTAGCGGCGGCTGTCGGTTTTGGCGGCTTCCGCCGCTTCGGCGAGCGTCAGCCGCCCCTCCAGATGGGCGATGAGCGGCGGCACGCCCACCGCCTTCATGACGGGCAGGCCCGGATCGAGACGGCGGGCGGCAAGCGCGCGCACTTCCTCCAGGGCGCCCGCAGCGAGCATGGCGTCGAAGCGCGCTTCCACCCTCTCGTGGAGGACCTCGCGCGGGGGAGCGAGCACCAGGCCGCGCCAGCTTCCGGGCCGGAGCACCGGCTCTTCCGCCTCCACCTGCCAGGCGGCAAGCCCGCGTCCCGTCGCCTCCAGCACTTCGAGCGCGCGGGCGATGCGCTGCCTGTCGGAGGGGCGGATGCGCGCGGCGCTTTCGGGATCGCGCGCGGCAAGCTCCGCATGGGTACGCTCCGCGCCCCGTTCGGCGAGGCGCGCGCGCACCCGGGCGCGCAGGGCGGGCGGAATTTCCGGCATGGCGGAAAGCCCTTCCGTCAGTGCCCGGAAGTACAGCCCCGTACCGCCGGCGAAGACCGGCACGCGGCCGGCGGCCCATGCCTCGCGCGCCGCCTGCCCAGCCATTTCCGCCCAGCGCCCCGCCGAACAGGGATCGGCGCCGTCGAGCACGCCGTAAAGCGCATGGGGGACCGCCGCTTCCTCCTGATGCGAAGGCCGGGCGGTGAGGATGCGCAGATCGCGGTAGACCTGCATGCTGTCGGCGTTGATCACGGTACCGCCCAGCGCACGCGCCAGATGAAGCGCTGCGCCCGACTTGCCGCTCGCCGTCGGTCCTGCGATAAGAAGCGCCAATTCATTCATCAACGATCTCGCTGACGCCCATGACATCCGGGAAGCCCGAACGGGACGCGTTACATGTGCTTATCCTGATCGGCGCGCCCGGAAAACAGGCGGCCGGCGACGCCGCAGTGTCCGCCGCGATCGCCGGGATGTCCCGCGCGGGGGCGGAGCCGGTCATGGTGCGCTGGCTGGAGCGCGGCACGGCCTGCGAACTGCCTTTCCGCAACGCACGCCCCGGCGAGGTCCGCCAGCGGGTGCAAGACCGGCTCGGCCCCCATGAACTGGACATCGCCGTGCTTCCGCAGGCCGGGCGGCGGAAAAAGCTGCTGGTCGCGGACATGGACTCCACCATCCTCAGCGTCGAATGCCTGGACGAACTGGCGGATTTCGCCGGGATGAAGGAACGGATCGCCCCGGTCACCGAACGGGCGATGCGCGGCGAACTGCCCTTCGAGGAGGCGCTGACGGAGCGCGTGCGCCTGCTCGCCGGCCTCGAGGCGGCGGCGCTGGAGCGCACCTGGGCGGAGCGCGTCCGGTTTACGCCGGGTGCGGACGTTCTCGTCGCCACCATGAAGGCGCATGGCGCGCGCACGGTTCTGGTGTCCGGCGGCTTTACCTGGTTCACCGGGCGGGCGGCGCGGGCGCTGGGCTTCGACCGTCACTGCGCCAACCGGCTGGAGATCGCGGATGGGAGGCTCACCGGCAAGGTGCTGCCCCCGATTCTGGGGCGCGGCGCCAAGCAGAGCATCCTGCTGGGGGAACGCCGCGCGGGCGGCTTCGCGCCGGAGGAGACGCTGGCGGTGGGCGACGGCGCCAACGATCTGGAGATGCTGGCGGAAGCGGGCCTGGGCGTGGCCTTCCACGCCAAGCCTGCCGTGGCGGCGGCGGCGCCCGTGTCCATCGTGCATGGCGACCTGACCGCGCTGCTCTTCCTTCAGGGCTACGGCCGCTCCCGCTTCGCGGCGCCCCGGAAAAACCGCCCCCGGACGGAATCCGGAGGCGGTTGACCGGACCATGCCGTGGAAGGAAGCCCCTACTTCTTCTTTTTCTCCGGCAGGCGGACGGGCACGAAGGTCAGTTCGCCGCGCCGGTTGAGCAGGAACAGAACCACGTTTTTCGACTTGCGCTTGACCGAGTCCAGCTTGGTCTCGACGGCGCCGGTGGTGTTCACCTCCTGCGAATTCACCTCGACGATCACATCGCCGGGCCGCACGCGGCCGTCTGCCGGGCTGCCGCCGTCCACGCGGGTGACGATGACGCCCTGCACGGTGTCGGGCAGCCGGTAGCGGCGGCGCAGTTCCGGTGTGATCTCGGCCAGCGTCAGGCCCAGATCGGCCATCTTGCGCTCCTTGCCCGAGGCCGGTCCCGGCGTGGCGTCATTGGCGGACAGCTTCAGCCCCGTCTCGCGGCGGCCGACTTCCACGCGGACTGTCTTGCGCTTGCCGTCGCGCAGCACCTCCACGGGCACCTTGCGGCCGATGGGCGTCTCCGCGACGATGCGCGGCAGTTCGCGCATGCTTTCAACCTTCTGGTTGTTGAACTTGACGATCAGGTCGCCGACCTCGATGCCCCCCTTTTCGGCGGGCCCGCCTTCGGTGACGTCGGCCACCAGCGCGCCCCCGGCTTCCTTCAGGCCCAGGCTCTCGGCGATGTCGGGTGTCACGGTCTGGATGCGCACGCCGAGCCAGCCGCGCCGTGTCTCACCATATTCGAGAATCTGCCGGACGACCGAGCGCGCCAGCGAAGCGGGCACGGCGAAGCCCACGCCCACCGAACCGCCGGTCTGCGAGAAAATGGCCGTGTTCACGCCGACCACCCGGCCCTTGAGATCGAACAGCGGGCCGCCGGAGTTGCCCCGGTTGATCGCCGCGTCGGTTTGAATGAAGTCGTCGAAGGAGCCCGCGCCGATCTGGCGGTTGCGCCCGGAGACGATACCCGCCGTAACCGTGCCGCCGAGGCCGAACGGGTTGCCGATGGCCAGCACCCAGTCGCCGACGCGCAGGTCTTTGGAGTTGCCGAAGCTCACCGCCTTCAGCGGCTTCTCGGGCTCGACGCGCAGAATGGCGATGTCGGTTTCCTTGTCGCGGCCGACCACCTCTGCGTCGAGCTGATCCCCGTCGATGAAGGAAACGACGATCTCATCGGCCCCGTCGATGACGTGAGTGTTGGTGACGACGACGCCCTTGGGATCGATCACGAAGCCCGAACCCAGCGAGGTGACGCGGCGCTGGCGCTGCTGGCCGGGCCCGCGTTCGAAGAAATCCTTGAACAGATCCTCGAACGGGCTGCCCGGTGGCACCTCGGGCATCTGGCCGCTGCGGGACTCGACGGTCTGGGTGGTGGAAATGTTCACGACGGCAGGCGAAAGCTCCTCAGCCAGATCCGCGAACGACTCCGGCGCCGGAGCAGCATGGGCGGACTGGGCTGCCGGCAGGGCCATGCCAAGGGCCATCACGCAGGCCAGAAGCAGCGCGACGGGGCCGCCGGAACGCGCCGCGCGCCCCGAAGGCCGCGAGCCGGATGGCCGCGACGGGCCAATGATGCTGATCAAGGATTCGATCACCAGGCTTCTCCTCAACTTTCCGTTCACGGCAACGCGTCCGGGCGCCCCCGGACGCGGATTGCCTTTCGCTTCCTTCAAACCTCATATGGCACGGCACGGTCCTCCCGGTATTTAAAACTTGGCAATAAACCGGGTTCATGCCGTTTTCATAGCACAAGGCCGAAGCCCGTTGGACCGGAATCGGGCGTTTCCGCCCGCCTCAACGCCTGCCATTACCCCTGTCCTCGTCGAAATAACGGAAGAAGTCGCTTTGCGGCGACAGGATGACGGTGGTGTTCTTCGAATCGAGCGCTTTCCGATAGGCGTCCATCGACCGGTAGAAGGCGAAGAACTCGGGGTCCTGCCCGAAGGCTTCGGCGAAAATCCGGTTGCGCTTCGCGTCGCCGCGCGCGCGGGTGATTTCCCCTTCCTTGCGGGCCTCGGCGATGAGGATGGCCACATCCTTTTCCGCCTCGGCGATGATGCGGTCCGCCTCCGCCTCGCCGCGGGCGCGGTAGTATTTCGCCTGTTCCTCATAGGAGGTCTTCATCCTCGCGAGCGTACGTTCGGTATTGGCGGGAGGCAAATCGGCGCGCAGGATGCGCACGTCCACGACCTCCACGCCGAAGGCCGACGCCTCCTCGTTAAGCTGCGCGCGGATCTGGCGCATCAGGTTGACGCGTTCCTCCGAAAGCACGGCCGAGAAGGGCTGCGCGCCGAACACTTTCCGCAGCGACTCCTGCAACAGGCGCGAAAGCGTGCCTTCCGCCGCTTCCTCGGTTTTCTTGATGCGGTAGAAGCGCGCGGGCTCGACGATGCGGAACGCCGCAAAAGCATCCACGAGGAACGAACGCTGGCCCGATCCGAGGGCCACCGCCTGGGGCGGCGGCTCCATGGGCGCGCCCGCCTTTGGATCGGGCGTCTCCCCTTCCGGCGCTTCGCCGTTTTGTGCCTCCTCGGGTTCGGCCGGTTGTGCATCCACCGGCGAGCCCGCCGCGCTGGTCTTGTCCTGCACCACGACCTTCTGATCCTGGATGTTCGCGATCAGCAGACGGCGTTCGAGGAATTTGGCCTCTTCGACGAAGGGCGTCTTGAAGTGCAGCCCGGGCTGGTAGATCTGCTCGTTCAGCTTGCCCAGCCTCAGAACGAGGCCGTATTTCGTTTCCGGCACCGTGAAGGCGGCGTTGGGAATGATAAGGATCGCGAGACCGGCGATCACCAGCGCTATGACGGTAATGGCGCGCATCACTGGCCTCCTTCCGTGCTCTCGGCGGCCGTGACCGCGCCGCGTCCCTGCCTTCTTTTCTCGACCTCGGGCAGCGGCAGATACGGCACAACTCCGCTGCCGCCGCTCTTTTCGTCGATCAGCACTTTTTCCATGTCCTCAAACACCGTCTCCATGGTCTCCAGGAAAATCCGTTGGCGCGTGACGTCCTTGGCCTTCTGGTATTCCCGGAAGATGGCCAGGAAACGTTCCGCCTGACCTTCGGCCTGGGCGACCTTGCTGCGCTCATAGGCCTGGGCGGCATTGAGGATCTGGTCCACCTGGCCGCGGGCCCGGTTGCGCTGGGCGGTGGCCTGCGCCTCGGCCTGGTTGCGCCGCTTTTCCAGATCCTGCTTGGCGGACTGAACGTCCTCGAAGGAGGGAACGACGTCCGGCGGCAGCACGGGCTCTTCCAGTTCGATGCCCGTGATGGTGAGGCCCATGCCGTATTCGTCCATGCGCTTCTGGATAAGATTGCGCACGGTCACGTCCAGCGGCAGGCTGAGATTGCGGATGGGCTCCAGATTGTTGCGGCCTATCACCTCGCGCATGGCGCTGTCGGCCACCTTGAGCAGGGTCGCCGTCTGATTCCGTACGTTAAAGAGATAGGCGCGCGGATCGCTGACCCGGTGCCGCACGGAGAAGCGCACGCCGATGATGTTTTCATCGCCCGTGAGCATGAAGCTGTCGTTGATGACCTCGCTCGCGGGATTGCGCCCCGGGCTCCGGCTGGAGGCCGCGCCGATCTGTTCCGTCTCTTCCTTGATGGAGACCTTCTGCATCACGTCGATGGGCCAGGGCAGGATGAGGTGGAAGCCCTCATCCCGCACGCTCTGGAAAGCGCCGAAGCGGGTCACCACGCCCACTTCGTTGGGCTGCACGATCCGGATGCCGGTCGCCGCCCAGATGCCCAGAAGAACGAGCACCACAAAAATAATTCCGCCCGAACCGAAGCCGCCGCCGCCGGAACGCGGAAAAGCCCGCTTGAAACGGTCCTGCCCGCGCCGCAACAAATCTTCGAGATCAGGCGTCTGATTGCCGCCGCCGCCGCCCCGGGGTCCCTGACCCCACGGGCCGCGGCCGCCGCCGTCGCCGTTCTGATTGTCCCACGGCATGTATGAATTTCACCCCTTGCTCTAGAGTTCCGGAGCCGGCCGCAGGCCATCACCCGCCGGTCCCCGCGCCGGTCCGCCACACCTAGATAGGACGGAAGTTCCGCCCCGACAGACCCTTACGCCGATTTAACGCAGTTGCATCCCCTTGGCGGAGGACACCGCCGCGTTATAGGTCAATCGGGTTATAGGACAGGCGCGCGCGGCGGCGCAATGCGCGGCTGGTCAAGCGAGGGAGCCGTTTGCACATGAACAACGATCCTTCCACCGGGCCGGGCCGGGAGCTTTCGCGGGAGAGCGTCCTGCGGGCGCTCGATTCGGTAAGCCATCCGGAAGGCGGGCGCGGGCTTGCCGAATCGGGCGCGGTGCAGGGGCTGGTGATCGCCCGCACGCCGGAACGCCGGATGGCGGG
>JBKHIN010000328.1:0-3824 GCA_046538635.1 Alphaproteobacteria bacterium | reverse complement strand
CCCGCGAAATGGCCGTGGGAGAGGAAGCACTGGGGATGGAAAACCAGCTCCAGCTCGTCCCCGTAGGTCTCGAGGGCGAGCGCCTGCACGCACTCCGCGAGTTCCGGCTCGATCCGGCACGCGGGCGCCGCCACGCCAATTCTCACCTTTCGTTCATCCGGCACGTCTATCCCCAACCCGTCGGCCTTGCCAGCCCGCGCCCGTCGCTTTACTGATCGAAGGGCAGGGGACAATAACATGCAGGCAAGGGAGATGACCCGGACAGGCCGGTATTTTTTCTGCGGCATCGGCGGCAGCGGCATGCTCCCGCTCGCCCTCATTCTGAAGGAGCAGGGGCACGCCGTCGAAGGCTCCGACCGCATGCTGGATCAGGGGCGCACGGGGCAGAAGTTCGATTTCCTGCGCGCGCGCGGCATCGGCCTCCACGCCCAGGACGGCAGCGGGCTCACCGGGGCCGACCAGATCCTTGTCGCCTCGGCGGCCGTGGAGGACACCGTCCCCGACATTCAGGCGGCGAACCGGCTGGGCGTGCGCCGCCTCAGCCGGGCGCAACTGCTGGCCGATCTCTTCAACGAAGCGCCGAAGAGTGTCGCCGTGGGCGGCACCAGCGGCAAATCCACCGTCACCGGCATGGCGGGGTGGATCCTGCACCGGGCGGGGCTCGATCCCACGGTGATGAACGGCGCCATCATGAAGAATTTCATGACGCCCGACACGCCCTTTTCCAGCGCCGTGGTGGGGCGGGGCGAGGTCTTCGTCAGCGAGGTGGACGAAAGCGACGGCTCCATCGCCCTCTACACGCCGCAGGTGGCGGTGCTGAACAATGTCTCGCTGGATCACAAGTCGATGGAGGAGCTGCGCGCCCTGTTCGGCGATTTCATCGGCAAGGCGGATGTTGCGGTCGTCAATCTGGATGACGAGGAGTCGGCGCGCCTGGCCGCCGCCCTGCCGCGCGAAAAGGTGCTGGGTTTCGGTTTCAACAATCCGGATGCGGATTTCTCCGCCGATCAGGTGGAGCCCTCCCGCGAGGGCATCGGCTTCCGGGTGCGCGAGCGCGGCGGTGATGAAGCCTGGATCGACCTGCGCGTTCCGGGTACGCACAATGCCGCCAATGCGCTGGCCGCGCTGGCTGCGGCGCGCGCCTGCGGCGTGACGCTGGAGACGGCGGCGGCGGCGCTGAATGAATTCCAGGGGCTGCGCCGGCGGCTGGAGACCGTAGGGACAGCGGGTGGCGTCACGGTGATCGACGATTTCGCCCATAACCCCGACAAGATCGTCGCCACGCTGAACACCCTGCACGCCTTCCCGGGCCGCCTGCTGGTGATGTTCCAGCCCCACGGCTTCGGGCCCCTGCGGCTAATGAAGGACCGGTTCATCGACTGTTTCGCCAGCCATCTGGATGCGGACGATGTGCTGGTCATGCCCGATCCGGTCTATTACGGCGGCACGGTGGAGCGCACGGTGACGAGTGGGGACATCACCGGCGGCGTCGAGGCGCGGGGCCGGCGCGCCTTTGCCTGCGGCGCGCGGGAGGCGTGCGGCGAAAAACTCCTCGAACTCGCCCGCCCCGGCGACCGCATCGTCATCATGGGCGCGCGCGACGACACGCTCATCCAGTTCGCCGAAGGGCTGCTGGAGCGGCTGGGCGCGGCGGAGAATGTGGCCTGATCTTGACATCTAATGTCAATAAATGACATTGTCTCGGCAGGAGGTGCCACATGGCGTCCATGCATGTTTCCCTGCCGGAACAGATGAAGCGCTGGGTTGAAGGTCAGATCGGCTCCGGCAAGTACCACAATGCCAGCGAGTATTTTCGCGATTTGATCCGCCGCGATCAGGAAGCGCAGGAACGGTTTCGCGCCGTCCGCGCCCATCTTGCCGAAGGCGCGGGCGATATCGAGGCCGGGCGTTTCGAAACGCTGCCGGATGAGCGCGCTGTCGGTGAATTCTTCGACGGATTGAAGCGTCAGCGCAAATGAGGTCGCTGCGGATCGCCGAACGGGCGAAGCGGGACCTTGCCTTCATCGTGGACTATACGCATACGGTCTGGGGCCGGGCGCAGGCGCAGCGATACCTGGCGGAGATCGAGGCGGGCTTCTCCCTGCTGCTCGCGTTTCCCGAAGCGGGACGGCGCCGGGACGACGTCCGCGCGGGATGCCGGTCTCTGCTCAAGGCGCATCACGTCATCTACTATGAGCTTAATGGCGACTTCGTCGACGTCATCGGCGTGCTCCATGAGCGCATGGATCCGGTGACGCAGTTCGAAGGCTCCTCGTGAGGGTCACAGAATTCGTGCTCTTGGCAGTATCTGATTGGACGCCGGACTTACGCCGTGTACTGTACTCCCGGCATGTTAATCCGCCTTCCTCCTCATCTCCCACTCCCTTCGCAATAACCCCATCACCACCGAATTCCAGAACGCCTCGCCCACGGGCATGCATTCGCGCCGCACCCCTTCGAGCGTGAAGCCCGCGCGGCGGTAGGCGGCGATGGCGGATCTGTTGTGCTCATAGACCCGCAGTTCGATCCGGTGCACCCAGGCGCGGGCGAAGGCCTGGTTCACGGCCAGATGCGTCAGCGGCAGCGCCAGCCCCCGGCCGCGCCGTTCGGGCGCGAGGATTACCCGGCCCAGAAAGGCCTGCCGGCTGCGCTTCTCGAAGCCGAGCTGGAAATGGCCGGCCGTCTCCCCCTCCGCGTCCGTCACCATCCAGCATTCCCGCTCGGGCTCTTCGCCCGCATGCAGAGCGATCAGCCCGCGGAGCGCCTGTTCGCTCACGGGAAAGTCGAAATGCGGCCCGCCCCATTGCACCGTGTCCTCCAGCGTGGGCAGCCAGCTCTGGAGCAGGGGAATATCCGTAGTCTGAAAGTGCCGTTTTTGTAATGTCATGGGATGTACTCCTGCACGGGGCCGCTCAGGCTTCACTGTACCAAATTCCGGGCCCCGGACATTTCTGTTAGACTGGATTAAGGCTCGCACTTTCGAGAAGGAGAAAGGCCGATGTTCAGGCGGATTTTACCTGTCATGTGCGGGTTCGCGATCGTTTTTACTTCACAACTCACGCACGCACGCGCCGATCAGCGGGAGTCGCCGTTCTTGAGCGCCGGTCCCGGGACCGTCGAACAGGTTCAATGGGGCGGCGGGCTGACGAGCCGCGGCGAGATCAAGGCTTCCGGCCTTCCTTCCATCCAGAGCGCCAGAGAGGCCGCACGCAAGCCGGACAGGCGCGAAAAGCGGCCCGGATACGGAGCGGGCAGCCGCGACCTGTCCTCCGAACCGAACCGCGCAAGCGGCCTGCCCACGGGCAAGCGGCGGCATAAGCCCATCACAATCCTCAAACGTGTGGACCGGGCTTCGCCGATGCTCCGGCGCGCCCACGCGACGCGGCGGCCCTTGCCGCGTGTCGTGATTACAGGGCGCAACTCTTCCGGCGCGAAAGTGAATTGGGTGATCGAGAAAGTTCACGTGACCGCCTATTCCGTGAGCGGTTCGGGCGCGTCGGCGACAGAGGAGCTGACCATCGTCTTTGAATACATTCAGCAGACCCCGAGCTGAAAAGGGCAGGGCCCTTTTAACCCACGGTCATTGAGCGGGAGCCTCCGGGCATTTATGTGACTCCCTGAGCATAACAGGGAGACAAGTGGTGAACGCCAGCCGCGAGGGCCGGAGGACATGCGACGCCGTCATCGCGGGCGGCGGGATCATCGGTCTCGCCGCGGGCGTGCGGCTGCTTGAGGCGGGCCTCTCGGTCACCGTCGTGGAGCGAGGCCGGGCGGGTGGGGCCGCCAGCGCTACTGATGATTTCGCCGCCCTTACGCCTTCATGT
>JBKHIN010000327.1:0-3840 GCA_046538635.1 Alphaproteobacteria bacterium | reverse complement strand
GCGCGGCCCAGACGCCGGCGGCCAGCACCAGGGCCGCGAGGCGCCGCGCCAGGGCGCCCGCCATCTGCCGGCGCGGAAAGGCGGGCGGTTGCGAATTGCGGCTGCCGCACTTAATGAAAGGAGTAGTGTTCGTTGCGCAGGAGGGCCAGTTCCAACCCGTTCCCTCCGGACCGGAATACCGGCGCCCGGCAGCACGGCGCCGGTGGAAACACAAGAGCTTACTCATGACCGACAAGACTGTGCGCTCCCGAAACTCCGCGGCGGCCCCCACCGGCACGCGGGCGAAAAAGACCGCCTCACGGTCCGCCGGGGCCCGCGCGTCCGCCGGCAAAAAAACACTTCCGCCGAAGACCCGTCCGCAAGCCGGAACAAAAGCTCCGGCAGCGGATCAACGTCACGAACACGGCTACGTCGTTCCGGACCCGGCCGAATTCGCGCGGAACATGATCTCCGTAGCCGAACGGTCGCAAAGACTCATGAATGAATTCTTGAGGCGGCACCGCGAAGGCGGTCCCGCCCATCCGGACCCGCTGCAAGTGGGCTGGGCATTCATGGAGCTGCTGCGCCACATGGCGACGGACCCGGCCAAAATCTTCGAGGCGCAGTTGCGCTTCTGGCGCGACCAGATGCATCTGTGGCAGGTGACGACCCAGCGCTTTCTGGGACATGACGTGGACCCCATCATCGAACCGGAGAAGGGCGACCGCCGTTTCCGCCATCCCGACTGGGCCGACAACGAGATTTTCAATTTCATCAAGCAATCCTATCTGCTGACGGCGAAATGGGTGCACGACACGGCCACGGACGTGGACACGCTGGACGACCAGACGCGCCGCAAGATCGATTTCTATACGAAGCAAGTCGTGGACGCGCTGGCGCCCACGAATTTCGCGCTCACCAATCCGGAGGTTTTGCGCGCGACGCTGAGCACCAGCGGCGAAAACCTGGTGAAGGGCCTGGAAAACCTGCTGGAAGACCTGGAACAGTCCGAGGGACAGTTGCGCATCTCGCAGACCGACGCCTCGAAGTTCCAGGTGGGCGAGAACATCGCGGTGACGCCGGGCAAGGTGGTCTATCAGAACGAGCTGATGCAGCTCCTGCAGTACGAGCCCGCCACAAAGACGGTGTACCGGCGGCCCCTGGTGATCTTCCCGCCCTGGATCAACAAGTTCTACATACTCGATCTGCGTCCGGAGAATTCCTTCATCAAATGGGCGGTCTCGAAGGGCTACACGGTGTTTGTGGTGTCCTGGGTCAACCCCGACGCCGAGCTCGCCGAACGGACCTTCGAGGACTACATGAGCGAAGGCATCCTCGATGCGCTGGACGCCGTGGAGAAAGCAACCGGCGAGCGCGAGGTCAACACGATCGGCTATTGCATCGGCGGCACGCTGCTCGCCTCCGCCCTGGCGTGGATGGCGAAGAAGGGCGATGACCGGATCAAGTCCGCCACCTTCTTCGCCGCCCAGACGGACTTCACCGAAGCCGGCGACCTCAAAGTATTCATCGACGAGCAGCAGCTCGAAATGCTCGAGGAACAGATGCAGGCCTCGGGCGGCCTCCTGGACGGCGCGGCGATGGCCACCGCCTTCAACATGCTGCGCGCCAATGACCTGATCTGGTCGTTCGTCATCAACAATTACATGCTGGGCAAGGAACCCTTCCCGTTCGACCTTCTCTACTGGAACTCGGATTCCACGCGCATGCCCTCGCGCATGCATTTGTACTATCTGCGCGAATTCTATCACGAGAATGCGCTGGCGAAGGGCGAACTGGAGCTTGGCGGCGAAAGGCTCGACTTGAACGATGTGAAAATTCCGGTTTATCTTCAGTCCAGCAAGGATGACCACATCGCTCCCTATCCGTCCGTCTACAAGGGCGCGCGGCTGTTCGGCGGACAGGTACGCTTCATCGTCGCCGGGTCCGGACATATTGCGGGGGTGATCAATCATCCGGATGCGAAGAAATATCAGTACTGGCTCAATCCTCAGCTCCCCGAGTCCGTGGACGAGTGGTGGAAAGATGCGGAGGAAAATCCGGGCTCCTGGTGGCCCGACTGGCACAAATGGCTGTCTAAAAAGTCGGGCGAGAAGGTTCCCGCCCGCAAACCCGGCGACGGAAAGCTGAAACCCATTGAGGACGCGCCGGGTTCGTATGTGAAGATTCGCTAGTACGCGCAAATCTCCGCTCCGGCGCCGGGCCGGGGCGGAGATGCGGGTTTAGGGGGGAGTTCCCATGCTGGAAATCACGGGCATTATCGCGCTGATCGCCCTGATCGGCGGTTATATCTGGTATGTGTCGATCATCAGCCGCCGGAACAAGGCGCAGGAAGCCTTTTCCGGAATCGATGTTCAACTGAAAAAGCGGCACGACCTGATTCCCAACATCCTGAAGGTCGCCCGCCGGTTCATGGAACACGAGAAGGGGCTGCTCGAGGAAGTCACCCGCCTGCGCGCCCAGGCCGTTGAAAAGGAAGGCACCCGGGCCGCGGAGGCGGGCGAGAAATTCGAAATCGAGCGGCAATTGCAGGCGGGCCTCGGCCGGCTGATGGTCGCGGTGGAAAACTATCCGGATCTCAAGTCCGACAGGCACATGCTGGAGGCGCAGCGCAGCCTGAACGAGGTGGAAGCCAACATCGCAGCCTCGCGGCGCTTCTACAACGCTTCGGTGACCTCGCTGCGCAATGCCATCCAGATTTTTCCGGGGACCATGATCGCCAACATGGCCGGCGTGGAAAACATGCCGCTGTTCGAGGCCGCCGGGGAGGAGCGGCAGTTCGTTGATGCCGACGCCTATCTGAGCTGACGGCGGAGGGCGGAGGATGACGGTTTCGGCTGAACGCGACGCCGCCCGCGCCCATGGGGATTCCTTTCCGCATGCTGACGGGTTTGAGGCACATTTTCGCGAACACATCGCGCCTCACTTCGCCGGACTGGAGAAAAAACGGCTGGTCCTGAAAAATCAGTATCAGTGGCGTCTCGCCGTCGCGGTGGCGGGAACCCTGTGCGCGGCCCTGATTGCGGCCATCGTATATCTGCTTATCGGCGGCGACGGCCGCACGAACGATTGGCAAGCCATGATTTTCCTGCCAGTCGCCGCCGGTCTGGGCCTCGCAGCCTGGACCCGGGGACCAAGGCGGCGCTTCGCGCGCAGATACAAGGAAACCCTGCTTCCGGCCGTCGCCGGGTATTTCGGCAATTTCCTCTATGAGTCCGGCGGCGGCATACGCATGAGCCGTTTGAAGGAGTCCACGATTATTCCGTCCCATGACAGATATCATCATGAGGACCTGTTCAACGGTACCTATCGTGATGTGGGTGTGGAATTCTGCGAGGCGCGGCTGACCGAACGGCGCGGCAACGGCAGGAAGCGGCACACCGTGACGGTTTTCGCGGGCGTCTTCGTGCTGCTCACCATGAACAAGGATTTCAGCGGCAAGACGGTCGTGCGCCGCGACAAGGGCACACTCGGCAACTGGTTCGAGGGAACCTTCTCGGAGTTCGAGCCGGTAAAGCTGGAAGACCCGGAATTCGAACGGCAATTCGCGGTCTATTCCGACGATCAGGTCGAAGCGCGCTACCTGCTCACTCCCGCCTTCATGACCCGGCTGACGGACCTGGGCCGGGCGCTGGGTACGGACAAGATCGAGGCCGCGTTTTTCGGCAACCGGCTGATGATCAAGCTGCCGTTACGCGGGGCGGCGGGCGGCGGTTCTTCGTCGCTTTCGCTGAGCGACTTCAACATACCGCTGGGCGGGCTCAACCTGCGGCTGGGCGGCGGCGGCGGGAGCAGCGGCGGCCTGTTCGAGCCGGGCTCGATCTTTTCCACGGTACACGACGT
>JBKHIN010000326.1:0-3854 GCA_046538635.1 Alphaproteobacteria bacterium | reverse complement strand
CGGCTACGCTTTTCGAGCATCTCCTTGCGGCCTGACCGGCTGTGCACGACGCAGACCGCGTACAGTGTGAGAAATGCGGGTTACTCCTTGCGGCGCGGAAACAATCGCGTTTCCCTTAGGCGGGGCGAGGGGGAAGGACAAGGGAGGAACGCCATGATTCGCCGGAATTTTGCGCGGCTGCGGGCCGCCGGCACCGCCGTGCCCGCCCTTGTGCTGGCGGTCCTTTACGGCGCAGCCGCCGCGCAGGAGAGCCCGCCCCCGGCGCCTGACGCACCGGCCGACAGGGTGTTCCTGGGCACGATCTATACCGCCCGGGACGACCGGCCGGTGGTGGAAGCGGTGGCCGTGCGCGGCGGGCGCATTGTCGAAACCGGCGATAGTGTGGACGTTTTGCAACAACGCGGGCCGCTCACGGAAGTCATCGAACTGGACAGGGATGCGGCCCTGTTCCCCGGCTTCACCGACGCCCACGCCCATCTGCTGGGCATCGGCCAGCGCGAACTGACGCTCAATCTGGAAGGCGTGGATTCCATCGAGGCGCTCAAGGCGGCCGTGCGCGCCGAGGCGGAGCGGACGCAGGCGGGCGGCGTGATCTTCGGGCGCGGCTGGATCGAGACCCACTGGCCGGAAAAACGCTTTCCCACGCGCCATGATCTGGACGAGGCCGCGCCGCGCCATGCCGTCATCCTGGTGCGCGCCGACGGCCATGCGCTGGCGGCCAACAGCCTGGCTTTGCAGCGGGCGGGCATCACGACCGAAACGCCGGACCCGGCGGGCGGGCGCATCGAGCGCGACGAAACGGGCGCGGCCACGGGCGTCCTCATCGACGCGGCCATGAAGCCCGTCATGGCGCTGGTGCAGGCGCCCACGGCCGCGGAGAAGATCAAGGCCTATGTGAAGGCCGGGCGGCTTTATGCCGAACGCGGCTGGACGGGCGTGCACAACATGTCCGTCGATCCCGAAGACATATCGGTGATGGAGGATCTGGCGGGCGCGGGCATGCTGCCCCTGCGCGTCTATAATTCGATCGACCGTGCGGGAGCGGACGATCTGTTGCGCTCCGGCCCCCGCTCCGGCGCCGACGGGCGCATCGTCACCCGCGCCGTCAAGCTCTACATGGACGGCGCGCTGGGCTCGCGCGGCGCGGCGCTGTTCGAGCCCTATGCCGACAAGCCGGACACGAAGGGCCTCATCCTCATGGAGCGGAAGAAAACCCTCCCCCTGCTGAAGGAGGCGCTGGAAGAGGGTATTCAGGTCAACACCCACGCCATCGGCCCGCGCGCCAACCGGCTGGTGCTGGACTGGTACGCCGAGGCCTTTGCGGCGGTGCCGCCGGACGAGCGCGAAATCACCGGGCCGCGCTGGCGCATCGAGCATGCGCAAATTATTCACCCGACGGATATTCCGCGCTTCGCCGAACTGGACGTGATCGCCTCCATGCAGCCCTCGCACGCCATCGGCGATCTGCATTTCGCGCCCGCACGCCTGGGCGAGGAACGGCTGAAGGGCGCCTATGCGTGGAAATCATTGGTGGAGAACGGCGCCGTCGTCGCCGGCGGCTCCGACGCGCCGGTGGAGGCGGGCTCGCCCCTGATCGAGTTCTACGCCGCCGTGGCGCGCAAGGATCTGAAGGGATTTTCCGGCGCCGGATGGCACCCGGAAGAGGCGCTGGAGCGGCAGACGGCGCTCAAACTGTTCACCGCCTGGGCGGCCTCCGCCGCCTTTCAGGAGGACGAGCTGGGCACCATCGAGCCCGGCAAGGCGGCGGACTTCACCGTGTTCTCGAAGGACATCATGAAAGTGCCCGCGGAGGAAATCCCCAAGGCGCGGGCCATCATGACCGTGATCGGCGGGGATGTGGTGTATAAGGAGTGACGCCGTGAAGTGTCCGGCTGCCAGGTAGCAGGCACAGCTTCCGGTAAAATCTAAAATTGATGCCTTGCAGGCCCGGCGATACTTTGGGGGCCTGTTGGTGTTTTCTCAAGAGGGAATGCAATGACGAAGTCCGAACCGGAGGAGTACGTCAAGTATCACAAGGACGGGAGCGTCTGGGCGCGCGGCCAGACCGTCGACGGAGTCGCCACCGGCTATTGGGAGTGGTTTCGCAAGGATGGCGTTCGCATGCGCTCAGGCTACTTCGATGACGCCGGCGAGCCTGTGGGCGAATGGACCACTTATGACAAAAACGGCGACGTTTACAAGGTTACGACCAAAAAGCCGCAGAAGAAGCCGTCAGCGAAATGATGGAAGGCAGGTATCCTCCCGCCTTCCTCTGCCTCACCTGTTATCCAGTTGCGCCCGCACGGCGGCGAGGCCGTCGCGGGTGATGCCGCAGGGCGCACCGTCGCGGCTGGCGATCCACCTGCGCTTTTTCAGCATGCGGAAAACGCCCGGCGTGCAGTCGGCAAGCGTCCGGCCCTCCCGTGTGATGCAGGCCACTTCCGTGATCTTTCCGCGTTCGTCCTTTTCAACCGTGATGCAGCCACCCTGGCCCAGCGCATGCAGGGTGCGCTGCGAAGCCTGCTGTCAAGGATGAAGATTCCTACTTCAGCGCCCGGGCGATCGACATGCGTACCGACATCTTCAGGCGTCCGTCGGCTTCGAGGTCCTGCCAACCGGCAAGGACATCTTGCTCGAGAGCGTCACGCTGCCCCTCGTCCAGCTCCTCCACCACATTCGCCAGCGGTGTGCTGTAAATGTACTGCCAGAGAAAGTCCCGCAGCGCGGGAAGAGGAAGCGGCTTTTCCGACGCGTCGACCTCAATGTCCCGGAACCCGGAATCGCTCAGAAGCTGCCGGATTTCGCCGGAATCGTTCAGCGAAAATACGGCGAGGGCGAAACCGGCTGCTTCAGGCTGGATACGGTTGGCCAGGACGCCGGCCAGGATCTCGAACGGTTTCGGCGTGGGGCCCGGAACATTGAAGAGCACGCGGCCGCCGGAAACGAGCACGCGCCGCATCTCGCGCAGGGCCGCAACCCTGTCCGGCATGAACTGCAACCCCATCTGACACAGGACGACATCGTACGTTTCGTCGGCAAGCGGCATGGAAGCGGCGTCCGCCTCGTACCACTCGATTCCGAGATCGGGCAATGTGGAGGCACGCGCGACCTCAATCATGCCGGCATTCATATCGAGGCCCGCAACGCGGCCGGCACCGGCCCGTTCCGCGGCAAGCCGGGTCACGACGCCCGTCCCGCAGGCCACGTCGAGAACGCGTTCGCCGGGCTGCAATGCGGCGGCTTCGATCAGGTCCTCCGCCACCGGGCCGCCAATGCTCGGAACGAAATAACGCTGGTAATTCTCGGGCAGACTTCCGCCATAGGATCGGTCATATGGACTGGACATGATCTCCCCTCCTCTGTAGCTGGCGTCGGGCCCGACCCTTTACACGCAGCACGGGAACCGATGCAAGCCCGCTGAAAACGTTGGGCCGGAAGGGCGGACACAGTGCCCCGGTATTGTGGCACGTAAAAGGCTGCGCGCTCACCGGCACCGGTCCCCGTAACGGCGCCGTAATCAAGTTTCGGCAATGCCCGCCCGCCGCCCCCTTCTCCCCATTTGCTCACCCTGCCAAACTCCCGTAAGAACCAGGGAGCAGGGGACACAGTTCAGGAACGGGGTGCGTGTGATGCGGGTCAAGGGTTGGCGCAAGGCGTTTTCGGTCATCGGTCTGGCCACGGTTCTGGCGTTCGGCGCACTGGCGCCGGTGATTCCGGGGGCGGGCGCGGCGGCGGCGGAGAAATCCGAAACGCCGGAGCCGCGCAGTTTCACGCAGAAAAAGAGCGCAGTGATCAACGACCGGCGGCTGTCCTACACGGTCACGGCGGGCGAGACCTTACTGAAGGACGAGAAG